>NZ_JBHWUI010000032.1:0-63090 GCF_042737525.1 Kitasatospora sp. NPDC059973
CGCCCCCGTCTTTTGTTTATAATACAACGGGGGGGGGGGGGGGGGCGGCCGGGGCCCGCGGCGGCGGTGGCGCTGGCCCTGCTCGCCGGCTGGACGGCGGTCGGCGGGGCCGGGCGCCAGCGGCCGGTGGAGGCGGGCCCGGGCTGGGTGCTGCTGCCGGCGACCAGCGGGGCGAGCGCCACGGCGGCGTTCTTCACCGTCCGCAACCCGGGCGACATACCCGACGAACTCACCGGTGCGAGCTGGGAGTTCGGTGGCCGGATCACGCTGAAGCGGCATCGGCACGAGGGCGCGGCGGGCCGCTGGGAGCCGGCCGCCGTGCTGCCCGTGCCGGAGCGCGGCGCGCTGGCGATGGCGCCGGAGGACGCCGACCTGATGATCGTCGACCCGCCGGAGCTGCGCGCCGGGCAGTGGGTGGAGTTCACCCTCAGCTTCCGCCACAGTCCGGACCTGCGGGTGCGGGCCGAGGTCGTACCGCCCGGCGGGCGGCGCGCGGGCTGAGCCCGGGCGGCGGACCGGGGCCCGGTGGCAGGCTGAGAGCAGGCGACGGACCGGGGCCGGGCGGCAGGCGGACTGAGCCCGGGTGGCAGGCGACGGACCGGGACCGGGCGGCGGGCGGGCCGCCCGGCCGGGCCCTCACGGGTGCGGCACCACCGCGACGGGGGCGCCCGCGTACGGGAGGACTGCGCTGGTGACCGGGCCGAGCCGCCGGCCGAGGTCGTACGGGCGGTGGCGCCGGCCGATCACCACGAGGTCGGCCGCCCCGGAGGCCGCCACCAGGGTGCGGGCGGCGCCGAGCCCGACCTGCTCGACGAGTTCCGTGCCCGGGCGGCGCTCACGCCACTCGGCGAGGGCGAGCGAGAGCTCTTTCGCCGCCAGTGCTTCGAGCTCCGAGAGTTCGGACTGGGACGGGACGACGCCCACGGTCGCGAACGCGGCCGGCAGCTCCCAGCCGTGGACGGCCCGCACCCGGGCGCCGCGCAGCTCCGCCGCGTCGAACGCGAAGGCCAGCAGGGCTTCGTCCACCGCCCGGGTGTCGACGCCGACGACGACCTCGGGCACCTCGGGCGGCCCGCCGTTCGCGGCCGGCGGCCGGACCACGACCACCGGTGACGCGCTGCGGGCGGCGGTCGCCGTGCTCACCGAGCCGAGCAGCAGCCCGGCGAAGCCGCCGAGTCCCCGCGAGCCGAGGACCAGCAGGCCCGCGTCGGCGCTCTCGGCGACCAGGCCGTCCACCGCGCCGTCGAGCCCCACGTCGGCCTGCACGGCCAGGCCGCGGTGGCGGCGGCGGATCGCCTCGGCGGCGCCCTGCACCACCTGCTGGGCAGCGGCGGGCGGCGCCTCGGCGGTGGCGAACCCGGCCCGGCCGTCGGTCAGCCAGGGCCAGGCGTGCACCAGGCGCAGCGGGACGCCCCGGCGCAGCGCCTCCTCGGCGGCCCAGTGGGCGGCGGCGGTGCTCGCGGGCGAGCCGTCGACTCCGGCCAGAACGGGTGGCGTCATCGGTCTTCCTTCCGTTGCGGATCACGGACCACTGCGGCCGGGGGCGGTGCGTCCTGACCCGCCGTCGACTCCCCCACCCTCGTCCCGGGAGCGGCCCCGGTGCCAGGGACCGGCGGGCCCCGGCACGGGGGCCGTTAGTCCCGCCGGGTGTGTACACGACGGACCCCGGCGTCCCGGGCGGGTGTGCACGGGCACTACCGTGAAATCCGACCATCCTCCCGGTCGCTCGACCGGGGACGGAACAGCTGGAACGGGACCCTGAGGAGGACGCCGGTGGGCGGCGCGGACGGTACGCGGACAGGCACCGGCCCTTCGGCGGACAGGTCGCCCGGCGGCGGCGCGCGGATGCCGCAACTGCGCCTGGACGAGCTGCTGGAGGAGCTCCAGTGGCGGATCGACGCGGCGCGCGGCACCCGGGACCGGGTGCACAGCCTGCTGGAGGCGGTGCTGGCGGTCGGCCGCGAACTCGACCTCTCCCAGGCACTGCACCGGATCGTGGCGGCCGCCGCCGACCTGGTCGACGCCCGGTACGCGGCGCTCGGCGTGATCGGCGCCGACGGCCACACCCTCTCGCAGTTCCTCACGGTCGGCCTGACGGAGCAGGAGATCGCGGCGATCGGCCCGCTGCCGGCCGGCCACGGGATCCTCGGCGAGCTGATCCGCCACCCGGAGCCGCTGCGCTGCCCGGTGCTCTCCGAACACCCGGCCTCGGTCGGCTTCCCCGCCCACCACCCGCCGATGCACACCTTCCTCGGGGTGCCGGTGCGGGTGCGCGGCGAGGTGTTCGGCAACCTGTACCTCACCGACAAGCGCGGCGGCGTGGACTTCGACGCCGACGACGAGGCGGTCATCTCCACCCTGGCGGTGGCCGCCGGAGTGGCCATCGACAACGCCCGGCTGTACGAGGAGGCGCAGCGCCAGCAGCGCTGGCTGCGGGCGAGCGCCGAGATCACCCGGAGCCTGCTGTCGGGCGCGCCCCGGCTCGCCGTGGTGGAGCTGATCGCGCGCCGGGCCCGGGAGATCGCCGGCGCGGAGCTGGCGGACGTCTCGGTCGCGCCGGCCGAGCCCGGCGAGCGGGCCGACGAACTCACCGTCGAGGTGGCGCTGGGCCGCGAGCCGGGCGCCCGGCTCGGGGTGACGGTCCCCGTCGACGGCACGCTCTCCGGCGCCGCGTACGCCTCCGGCTCGCCGGTGACCAGCGAGGAGCTGGCGGTCGACGGCCGGTTCGCGGCCGGGCCGCCCGGCCGCTTCGACGGCCTCGGCCCGGCGGTGGCGGTGCCGCTGGGCACCGGGCCCGGGTACGGCCGGGGCGTGCTGCTGCTGGCCCGGGAGTGCGGGCGGCCGCCGTTCACCGCCGAGGAGACCGGCCCGCTGCTGGGCTTCGCCGACCAGGCGGCGCTCGCCCTGGAGCTGGCCGAACGCCGACGGGACGCCGAGCAGTTGACGCTGCTGGAGGACCGTGACCGGATCGCCCGGGACCTGCACGACCTGGCCATCCAGCGGCTCTTCGCCACCGGGATGACGCTGCAGAGCGCGGGCCGGCTGATCGAGAGCCCGGGCGCGGCCGACCGGGTCGGCCGCGCGGTCGCGGACCTGGACGAGACGATCAAGATCATCCGCTCGACGATCTTCGGACTGCGCGCCCACGGGGAACCCGACCGGAGCCTGCGGGCCCGCGCGACCCGGGCCGTCGGCGACGCGCAGACCACTCTGGGCTTCGCGCCGCGGCTCAGCATGGAGGGCCTGCTGGACACCGACGTGCCGCAGGAGCTGGCCGAGCACGTGCTGGCCGTCCTCGGCGAGTCGCTCAGCAACGCGGCCCGGCACGCCCGGGCGAGCCGGGTGGAGGTCGCGCTGCGGGCGCTCGGCGGGCGGGTGACGCTCACCGTCACGGACGACGGGGTGGGCGTACCGGCGGGCGGGCGGCGCAGCGGCCTGCGCAACCTGGCCGAGCGGGCGGAACGGGCCGGTGGGACCTTCGCCCTGCGGGAGGCGGAGGGCGGCGGCACCCGGGTGGTCTGGGAGGCCCCGCTGGGGGTCTGACGGGCCGGTCCGTATACCGCCGGGCGGCGGGGCCTCAGCCCTCGGTGGTCAGCCGCCGGCCCACCACCAGCTCCGGGCCGACCCGGATCAGCACCCGCTCCCGGTCCGTGTGCCGGTCCGGTGCGTCGCCCGGGGCCGGGGCCGGGGCCGGGCGCACCTCCGCACGGCCGAGGACGGTGACGCACCAGCCGGTGCCGTCGGTGCCGTCCCACTCGTCGGCCTCGAAGGCGACCACCGCGCCGTCCACCGCCCGGGCCAGCTCGGAGCCGGCCCGCGCGGACAGCAGCACGCCGCCGGCCGCGTCCAGCCGGAAGGGCACCGGGAGCACCGCGGGCAGCGCGCCGACGGTGTAGACCACCCGGCCGACCGCCGCCCCGGCGAGCAGCTCCAGCGCCCCGGTCCGGTCGAGCTCCGGCGGGCCGGGCGGCCGCCGCCCCTCCGGTTCCACCTGCACGGACGGCGCGGACGGCGCTTGAGGATCGGGGTTCATGCCAGCGATGGTCACCCGCCGGACCGGGCCCGGGCGAGGGCCGATGGTCCCGCCGCGGGTCCCCGTCCCGAAGCGCGGGGCTATCCCCGCCCGCCGCCGAGGGTGCGCGGGTAGGCCGGCTGGGCGGCGGCGGACTGGCGCAGCTCGGTGGCGATCAGCGCGGCCTGGACGCGCCGCTCCACGCCGAGCTTGGCCAGCAGCCGGGAGACGTGGTTCTTCACCGTCTTCTCGGCGAGGTAGAGGCGCTCGCCGATCTGCCGGTTGGTCAGGCCCTCGCCGATCAGCGCCAGCACCTCCTGCTCGCGCCCGGTCAGCTCCGGCCCGGTGGCGGCGGGCGGCGGCGGGGCCGCGTCGTTGCGCAGTCGGTTGAGCAGCCGGGTGGCGGCGCCCGGGTCGAGCATCGACCGGCCGGAGGCGACCGTACGGACGGCGGTGACCAGGTCGGTGCCGCTGATCTGCTTCAGCACGTAGCCGGCCGCGCCCGCCATCACGGCGTCGAGGAGCGCCTCCTCGTCGTCGAAGGAGGTGAGCATCAGGCAGGCCAGGTCGGGCATCCGGGAGCGCAGTTCGCGGCAGACGGACACCCCGTCACCGTCGCCGAGGCGGACGTCCAGGACGGCGACGTCGGGGCGCAGGGCGGGGACGCGGACCAGGGCCTGCGCGGCGGTGGCGGCCTCGCCGACCACCTCCAGGTCGGGTTCGCCGTCCAGCAGGTCGTGGACGCCGCGGCGCACCACCTCGTGGTCGTCCAGCAGGAACACCCTGACCGGTGCCGGGATGTCGGTACCGGCCGTCTCGCTCGCCATCTCGCGGCTCCACCTTCCTCGCGCCCGGCACACTGCCGCGGGCCCACCGCATCATCGCCGACCGGAGGGTGCCGGCCCAGGGCCCAACGACCCCATTCGGGCCGGCTGCTCCGAAGCGGCCCACCGACGGCATAACCCCCCGGCGCCTCCCGGCCGACGCCGGTGCGGCCCGGCGCGGCGCCCGGTCAGGGCCGGTGGCGGCGGGCGTTGCCGAGCCCGATCAGCAGGAACGCCGTCGAGACCGCCCCCGCGCCGACTGCCGCTCCGCCGAGCCGGGAGGCGAACGGCCCGCCGGCGGTGAGCAGCAGGGACAGCGCACCGAGCGCGGCGACGGCGAGCCCGACGAGCAGCCAGCCCGCCAGGATCCGGGCCGCCGGGCGCGGGCCGCGTGGCACGGGGCCGGCGTCGAGCATCGCCCAGCGCCGCCCGGACTCACGCTGCTCGCCCCGCCGTTGGCGGTACGCGCGAACCCGCAGGACCGCCCCGCCGACCAGGCCCGTCAGGGCGAACCCGGCGGCGGGCCGCCAGTCGGCGACGGCCGGCAGCACTCCCCCGGCGAGCGCGAGCCCCGCCCAGCAGACCACGCAGGCCGCGGCGGCGGTGCGGGCGGACCGGGGGCGGTCCTCGCCCGCCCGGAGGTCGGCGACGGCGGGCAGGTACCAGACGCAGCCGGCCGCGGTGAGCGCGGCGGTACCGAGGGCCAGGACGGGGTGGGACATACCGGGTGCTCCTCGACCGGGCGGGCCTCCCCCGGGTCGCCGGGGGCCGCTCCGAAGCGGGTGGAAGGGAAGGGGTGGGACCGGCCCCGCCCGCCCGGGGGCAGCGGAACGGGCGGGACCGGCGTTCGGGGCGGCGCGGGCCGCGGCGGGCGCGGGCCGTCAGCAGGCGCGGGCCGTCACCGGTCCGGCGACCGGTCCGGCGACCGGTCCGGCGACCCGTCGCCGCGCCGCACCGCCCGGCGGGCCCGCGGGGCGGGGGCGTCGTACCGGGCCGGGGTGACGCCGGCCAGGTGCTTGGCCGGTTCGCCGTTGTTCTCCACGAAGTCCAGCGCCGCGATCCCGGGGTGGTGCAGGTCGAACGCCGGGGACTCCGAGCGGATCCGGGGCAGGGTGGCGAAGTTGTGCCGCGGCGGCGGGCAGGAGGTGGCCCACTCCAGCGAGCGTCCGTAGCCCCACGGGTCGTCGGTGGTGACGCGCTCGCCGTACTTGGCGGTCTTCCAGACGTTGTAGAGGAACGGCAGGATCGACAGGCCGAGCAGGAACGAGCCGAGGGTGGACACGGTGTTGAGGAGGGTGAAGCCGTCCGAGGCCAGGTAGTCGGCGTAGCGGCGCGGCATGCCCTCGGCGCCCAGCCAGTGCTGCACCAGGAAGGTGCTGTGGAAGCCGATGGTGAGGGTCCAGAAGCTGATCCGCCCGAGCCGCTCGTCCAGCATCTTCCCCGTCATCTTCGGCCACCAGAAGTGGAAGCCGGCCATCATGGCGTAGACGACCGTGCCGAACAGCGTGTAGTGGAAGTGGGCGACGACGAAGTACGAGTCGGAGACGTGGAAGTCGATCGGCGGCGCCGCCAGCAGCACCCCGGTCAGCCCGCCGAACAGGAAGGTGACCAGGAACCCGACCGTCCAGAGCATCGGCGTCTCGAAGCTCAGCGAGCCCTTCCACATGGTGCCGACCCAGTTGAAGAACTTCACCCCGGTCGGCACCGCGATCAGGAAGGTCATGAAGGAGAAGAACGGCAGCAGCACCTGGCCGGTGACGTACATGTGGTGCGCCCAGACCGTCACCGAGAGGCCCGCGATCGCCACGGTGGCGGCGATCAGACCCGCGTAGCCGAACATCGGCTTGCGGGAGAAGACCGGGATGACCTCGGAGACGATCCCGAAGAACGGCAGCGCCAGGATGTAGACCTCGGGGTGGCCGAAGAACCAGAACAGGTGCTGCCAGAGCATCGCTCCGCCGTTGGCCGGGTCGAAGACGTGCGAGCCGAACTTGCGGTCGCACTCCAGCGCCAGCAGCGCGGCGGCCAGCACCGGGAAGACCATCAGCACCAGGACGGAGGTGAGCAGCACGTTCCAGCAGAAGATGGACATCCGGAACATGGTCAGGCCCGGGGCGCGCATGCAGATGATGGTGGTGATGAAGTTGACCGCGCCCAGGATGCTGCCGAAGCCGGACAGCGTGACGCCCATGATCCACATGTCGGCGCCGACGCCCGGCGAGTGGATCGCGTCCGAGAGCGGCGCGTAGAGGAACCAGCCGAAGTCGGCCGCGCCCTGCGGGGTCGCGAAGCCGGCGGCGGCGATCAGCGAGCCGAACATGAACAGCCAGTAGGCCAGCATGTTCAACCGGGGGAACGCGACGTCCGGCGCGCCGATCTGCAGCGGCATGATCCAGTTGGCGAAGCCGGTGAACAGCGGCATCGCGAACAGCAGCAGCATCACCGAACCGTGCATGGTGAAGGCCTGGTTGAACTGTTCGTTGGAGAGGATCTGCGTCCCCGGCCGGGCGAGTTCGGCCCGCATCACCAGCGCCAGGACGCCGCCGATCAGGAAGAACCCGAACGCCGACACCAGGTACATCGAGCCGATCGTCTTGTGGTCGGTGGTCGTCAGCAGCCTGACCAGGGCCGAGCCGGGCCGGCGGGCCCGTACTCCGGCCGGCCGGGCGGCCGACGGCGGCAACGGCGGCGCGCTGTCGCCCGGTGCCTCGATGGCGCTCAAGGACGCACTCCTTCGAAGTTCTGCGAATGGATGGTGATCCATGATCAGAACTCGACGGCCCGGCGCCCCAGGGCCGTTGGGCCCGGCGGTCCCGGGCCGGTGGGCCTCCGTCCCGGGCCGGGGCCAGGGACCTCCGACCGGCCTCCGGCACCGCCGGATCCCGCCGGGGCCCGGACCAGGACGTACCGAAGCACCGGTGCGGGCCGGAAGCCGGACATGCCGAAGCGCCGGTGCGCCCTCGCGGGGCCCGGGGGCCGCCGCGACACCGCACCGGCGGCGGACCGGCGCTACCGGCCGGCGGCCCCGGCCGGGGTCAGCCGGTAGCCCGTCACCAGCTCCGGCCGGATGGCCACGATGTGGTCCGTACCGGCGTCCACCCAGGGCGTCAGCAGCGCCCGGTACCGGGCCAGCAGGGCGGGGTCGGTGACCGGGCGGGCATAGCCGGTGACGACCACGCTCCAGCCGAGCCTGGTCCGCGGGTCGATGGCGTCGGCCTCGTAGGCGACCACCACGCCCGCCGCGTCGGCCCCGAGCGTGGCCGCGCCCAGCGCCGCCGCGTCGTCCGTCCGGATCACCACGGTGTCGTCGACCAGCAGGTGGTTGACCGGGCGGACGGCGGGCAGCGCCCGCAGCGTGAAGACGATCCGCCCGAACGGCGCGCTGCCGAGCAGCCGCAGCGCCTCGGCCCGGTCGATCGGCACCAGCCGGCGCGGCGGGGCCCCGGTGTGCGGCGGCCGACCGCGGCCGGGCGGCCGCCCCGCGAGGCGGCGCAGCGTCCGCAGCCGGTGGCGGACGGCCCCGTCTCTCACGAGGTGGCCGCGATCAGGCCGAGCAGGCCGTCGAAGCGCCGGTAGAGCACCCGGCCGCGCCGCGTCCCGGGCTGGGCGAAGAACAGGAACGGCAGGTCGGCGGCGCAGAGCCGGTCGACGGCTCCGGCCTCCGTCAGTTCGGGTGCGCCGACCGGGCTGAGGGTGAACGGGACGGCCGGGCGGGTGGGCGGCCCGGCGGCGCCGGTGCGCGCGAGCCGGTAGCCGGTGGGGCCGGTCCGGTAGACGACGGCGTCGGTCTCGGTGGCCGGGTCGGTGAACAGGTGGATGTCGAAGTCCATCGCGTCCATGGTCCGGGCCGCCGCGTCGGGCGAGCACCACACCAGGTGGGCCTCCTTGCGCCGCGCGATGTGGCGCGGGCCGGCCGAGGACGCCGCCAGGGCGGGCCGGACGCCGGCGCGCGGCAACCCGGTGCACGGGTGCGCGGCGAACGGCGCCGCCCCGGCGGCCACCGGCGCACGGCCGGCGCGCGACGGCCCGCCCTGCGCGGGAACGGCGGAGAGCAGACCGGCCCCGGGCGCCCGGCGCGGCCACGGCAGCGGCGTCCAGCCGGTGGTGACGGCCGTGATCCGGGCGCGCAGCCCGTCGGCCAGCCGGTCCAGGGCGGTGGCCCGGTCGGCGGCGGCCTCCTGGACGCGGATCCGCCGGCCGTCCACCTCGGCGTTGACCTGCGCCAGCACGGCCCGCGCGCCGACCGGCCGGATCCGTACCCGGACCGCCTCGACCAGCGCGTCCGCCCCGCCCACCACCGCGGCGATCCGGGCCCTGGCGTCGATCGCGACCCCTCGCGCGAGCCCCTCGTCCACCTGTATCGCGACCAACTCGCCCACCTCAGGCCTCTCCTGTCCCGTCACGAAGTCCGCCGTCCCGTCACGTCTGCCCACCGGTACGCCCCGCACACCCGTCAGGCGCTCACGATCCCGCCAGCGGTCGGCGCCGGAAAGGGCCGAAGGGCCCGTGCGCGCGCGCCGCCCGGCCCGGATCATGCGGGCGGAGCGCCACAAAGATGGGGGGCCGTCCCCCATGCCCCGGCGGCCGGGGCAGGGCAAGGATCAGCACGAGGGCGGCGGCTTCGACGGCGACGCGGCCCTCTCGCGGCATCGGAGGTGCGGTGGTGGCAGAGGTGGACGCCGTGCGCAGAGCGCACCCCGACGGGGGCGGCGTACCGGTTCAGGGCCCGGTCGCACCGGCGTCCGCCAAGGCCGCCACGACGCCGCACCCTCCGATGCCCGGCGACCCGCCGGCCCGGCTCCACGCACCCGCCCCGGCCCCGCAGCACGCCCCGGCGCCCCGGGTCCGGCGCGCCCGGGCGGACCGGGCCGTCTGGTGGGAGCGGGCGCTGACCCCCGGTCTGCCCCGGCCGCAGGCCCGCCCCGACTGGGCCGCGTTCACCGAGGCCGCCGTCGCCGCCGCCCCCGTGCGGCCGATCGTGCCGCGCGCCGCCTACCCGGGGCTGACCGGCTTCGCCCTGGTCCTGGCGCCGTTCGCCGAACGCGCCCTCGTCCGGCTGCCGGCCGTGCTCGACCCCGCCGCCCACCACCCCGGCCGGCCCGGGCGGCTGGACGTCCCCGCCCTGCGGGCCGGCTTCACCGCCCGCCTCGCCCGGCGCCTCGCCCGGATCGCCGCCCGCACCCTGGTCCTCGAACTGCACACCGCGCGGACCAGCGGGCGGCTCGCGGGCACCACCCCGCAGGAACGGTTCCGCTCCTTCCTCGCCCTGACCGCGCGCCGCGACGGCCTCGCCGGGCTGCTGCGCGGGTACCCCGTCCTGGCCCGGCTGCTCGCGCAGACCTGCCTGGACGCCGCCGACGCGCACGCCGAACTGCTCACCCGCTTCGCCGCCGACCGGCCGCTGCTGGTCGCCGGCCTGCTGCACGGCACCGACCCCGGGGCGCTGGTGGCCGTCGACTCCGAGGCCGGCGACCGCCACCGGCGCGGCCGCGCCGTCAGCGTGCTGCACTTCGCCAACGGCGCCGCCGTCGTCCACCGCCCCCGCCCGCCCGCCGCCCACCGGCACTTCAACGCCCTGCTCGGCTGGTTCAACGCGCAGCCCGGCGTCCCCCGGCTGCGCGCGCTCGGGCTGCTGGACCGGGGCGACTACGGCTGGACGGAGTACGCCGAGGCCCACCCCTGCCGCACCGGCTACGAGGTCGAGCGGTTCTACCGGCGCCAGGGCGCGCTGCTGGCGCTGCTGCACGCCCTGGACGGCACCGACCTGCACTACGAGAACCTCGTCGCGGCCGGGGACCAGCCCGTCCTGGTGGACGTCGAGACCCTGTTCCACCCGCCGGCCCGGGCCTACCCGGCACCGGACCCGGCGGCCCGGGCCCTGGAGGAGTCGGTCCACCGGGTCGGCCTGCTGCCGCAGTTGCTGCTCGGCGACGAGGGCGCCGTGGACGTCTCCGGCATCGGCGGCGGCCGACGGTCCACCTCCCCGGTGGAGGGCGTGGACTGGACGGGCGCCGGCACCGACGAGATGCGGCTGGTCCGGCGCGCCCGCCCGCTCGCCGAGGCCCGCAACCGGCCCCGGCTGGACGGCGCGCCCGCCGACCCGGCCGAGTACACCGACGCCCTGGTGACCGGCTTCCGGGCCGGCTACACCGCCATCACCGGCGGGCGCCACCAACTCGTCGGCGCCCACGGCCTGCTGCGCTCCTTCGCCGAGGACGAGGTCCGGGTGGTGCCCCGCGCCACCCGGGTGTACGCACGGCTGCTGGACGAGTCGACCCACCCGGACGTGCTGCGCGACGCCGCCGCCCGGGGCGCCGTCCTGGAACTGCTGCGCACCGACGCCGTCGCCGACCCCGGACGCCCGGAACTCGCCGACCACGAGCTCGCCGACCTCCGCTCCGGCGACGTCCCGCTGTTCACCACCCGCCCCGGCAGCCGCGACCTGTGGACCTCCACCGGCCGCCGGCTCCCCGGCGAACTCGCGGAGACCGGGCTGGCCCGCGTCGAGGCCAAGCTGGCGGCCCTCGGCGAGGTCGACCGCAAGGACCAGGAGTGGATCGTCCGGGCCGCGATGGCCGGCGCCGCCCCGACCCCCGCGCACCGGCCCGGCCGGCCGGCGCCGGAGAACGTCTGGGCCACCGCGCCCGAGCCCGAGCAGCTCCTCGCCGCCGCCCGGGGCGTGGGCGACCAGCTGGTCGCGGCCGCCTACCAGGGGCGGTCCCGCACCAACTGGCTCGGCCTGGAGCTGCTCGCCGACCGCTACTGGCGGGTCCGCCCGCTCGGCGCCGACCTGGCCGGCGGGTACACCGGCACCGCGCTGTTCCTCGCCCAACTGGCCGCCCTCACCGGCTCCGACCGCTACGCCGAGGTGGCCCGCCGGACCCTCGCACCCGTTCCCGGCCTGCTCGACACCCTCGGCGCGCACCCCGACCGGCCGGCCGCCGTCGGCTCGGGCGGCTTCGCCGGGCTCGGCGGCATCGCCTACGCGCTCACCGAGATCGGCCGCACCCTGGACGACCCGCTGATCCGGCAGTGGACCGGCCCGGCGGTCGCGCTCACCGCGGCCGCCGCCGCCCGCGAGACGGACCCCGGTGTGCACAGCGGCACCGCCGGCGGCCTGGCCGCGCTGCTCGCCGTGCACACCGCCACCGGCCGGCCCGAGGCGCTGGCCGCCGCGACGGACTGCGCCGACCGGCTCGCCGCCCTGCCGGTGCCCGCCGCCGCCGGCTTCGCCCACGGCGCGGCGGGCACCGGCTGGGCGCTGCTGCGGTACGCGGACACCGTCGGCGAAGCCGCCGACGGACCGCACCACCGGGCGGGCCTGGCGGCCCTGCACGCCGCCACGGCCGCGCGCGCCCGGGAGTCCTCCTGGTGCCGAGGCCGCCCCGGGATTGCCCTCGCGGTGGCCGACAGCCCGTCCGCCCGCGCGGACCGGCGGCTCGCCGAGTGGGCCCAGCGCGCCGTCCGCAACACCGCGCGGGCCGCCCCGACGGCCGATCAGAGCCTGTGCCACGGCGAGTCGGGCGTACTGGAACTGCTCGGCCGAGGCGGCCCGGCCACCGGCCGGACGCCGTGGGTGCGCCGGGCGGCCTCGCTGCTGGCCGGCGTCGACCAGGACGGCCCGCGCTGCGGCACCCCCGGGTCCGTACCGCACCCGGGCCTGCTCACCGGCCTGGCCGGGATCGGCCACGGGCTGCTCCGGCTGGGCTTCCCCGAGCGGGTGCCGCCCGCCCTGCTGCTGCGCCCCCGCACCCCGGCCGAAAGGCCGGCCCCCTGACCGCACGCCGTGTACCGTCCACGACGGCCGAAGCGGCGCGGCGGGCGAGCACCGCTCGCCCGGGCCGAACCCGGCCCCACGCGTTCCACCGACGAACGGGAGTACCGCACCGCATGAACGACACCGACCTGGCACAGACCTGGAACCAGCCGGACGCCCGGCCCGAGGAGGCGGTGGACCATCCCGCCGGGGACATCCGGCTGCGGGCCGGCGGCGGGCTGGGCCTGCGCTCGCAGCTCCTGTCCGCCGCCGGCGGCTCCGTCTCCCCGGCCTTCGAGTTCCCTACCATGACCGTCCCGATCTGACCGTCCCGATCTGACCGGACCGATCCGAGCGACCGGGGGCACCGGGCACCGCCCGTGACACCCCGACAGCGATCGCCATGTGCCGGCCGTGAACGGGCCGCACGCCACCGACGCCGGACCGTGCGCCCCTGAGGGCGCGGCCGGCCGCCACCGGGGACCGGGCAGCGCCCCGGTGGCGGACCGGAGCGGCGTCTCGCCGATGTGGCCGTACGGTGGCCGGCCCGTGCCGGACAGGTGTTCGCTTCGTGGCCGATTCACCACTCTACAGATCGGAGAGGCCGTCAAGTAGCCTGCGGGCCATGCGGACCACTTCGTCGATCACCGTCGGCCGGGCAGCCGAGCTCGGCCGGCTCGGCAGCGCGCTCGCCGCCGCCCGGCAGCGGTCCGGACGGGCGGTCTTCCTGCTCGGCGAGGCCGGGATCGGCAAGTCGCGGCTGGCCGGCGAGTGCGCCTACCAGGCCTACGGGCTGGGCCTGCCGGTCCTGCGCGGGCGCGGCAGCTCCACCGGGACGGTCACCCCGTTTCGGCCGCTGATCGAGGCGCTCTCCTCCCGCTTCCGGGCCGCCGGACCGCCCACCGACGCCGAACTCGACCCGTACCGGCCCGCCCTGGCCCGGCTGGTGCCCGAATGGCGCGGGGCGGCGGCCTCGGCGGCCGGGGCCGGCGCGTACCCCGAGACGGTGGTCGAGCTCGCCGAGGCACTGCTGCGCCTGCTCGCCGTGCTCGGCCGGGACGCGGGCTGCGTGCTGCTCCTGGAGGACCTGCACGACACCGACGCGGAGACGGTCGCCGTCCTGGAGTACCTGGTCGACAACCTGGCCGGCCTGCCCGTCCTGCTGGTCGGCACCCTGCGGGCCGAGCCGGGCCCGGCGCTGGACCTGGTCCGGGCCGCCGAACGCCGCCGTGCCGCCGCCGTCACCGAACTGCGCCCGCTGCCGCCCGCCGATGTCCGGGCGATGGCCGCCGCCGTCCTGGAGAGCGACGCCGCCGACGTCCCGGCGGCCGTCCTGGAGACGCTGGCCGACCGCGCCGACGGCTCGCCCTACCTGATCGAGGAACTGCTCGCGGACATGCTGGCCGGCGGCGCGCTGCACCGGGCCGGCGGCCGCTGGGAGGTGGCCGGGGGCCTGCGCACCGGCGTGCCGAGCACCATCGTCCGCAGCTGGGGCCGGCGGATCGACCAGCTGGACCCGCCCGTGCGCGACCTGCTGCTCACCGCCGCCACCCTGGGCAGCCGGTTCTCGGTGGCCACCGTCCAGCTGATCACCGGGTACGACGACCGGACGCTCTTCAGCCACCTGCGGTCGGCCTCCGAGGCCAACGTCATCGTGCCCGACGGCGCCGCCCCGGACCGCTACGCCTTCCGCCACACCCTCACCGCCGCCGCCGTCACCGCCGCCCTGGCCCCGGCCGAGCGGGCCGCCGTGGCCCGCCGGGCGGCCCGGGCGATCCTTCGCGCCGATCCGGAACTCGCCGACGAACGACGCCAGTTGGTCGCCTCCCTGCTGCTGGCCGGCGGGGACCGGACGGGCGCCGCCGTGCACTTCGCCGAGGCCGGCCGACGCGTGCTGGAGGCCGGCGCCGCCGGCTCGGCGGTGGTGCTGCTGGAGCGGGCGCACGAACTCGCCGGGGACGCCGAACGGGCCGCCGTGACCGAGCAGTTGCTGCCGGCCCTGGCCGAGGCGGGCCAGCTGGACCGGGCCTTCGAGCTGGTCCGCACGCTGCCCCCGGTCCGGCCGGAGCCGGCGGCGGCCCGCGCCGCGGCGGTCCGCGGCCCGGCCACCGACCGCCGGGTCGACCTGCACACCCGGCTCGCCTGGGCGGCCGTGATGGCCGAACGGGCCGCCGAGGCCGCCGCCCAGGTCGCCGCCGCCCGCGCCCTCTCGGGTGCGCACCCGCGCCCCGAGCAGGACGCCGCACTCGTCGTGGTCGAGGGCCACCTGGCGCTCCTGCCCGACCACGCGCCCGCCGTGCCCACCGCGCCCGAGGGCGGCGCGACCGCCGCCGGGGCCCCGGGCGACGAGCACCCCGGACGGGCCCGGCTGGCCCGCACCGAGGCCCTGGCCCGCCGGGCCGCCGAGGTGGCCGAGCGCTCCGGACTGCCGGTGGTCGCCTGCCAGGCCTGGCAGTTGCTCGCCCTGCTCGCCCGCGAGCGCGGCTTCGACGACGCCGACGCCTGCCTGGAGCGGATGCTCGCGGTGGCCGAGGCCCACGCCCTGCCCGTCTGGCGGGTGGAGGCGCTGCTGCGGCTGGGCGCCAACGCCTTCATGCGCACCGGCGACGGCGCCCGCCTCGAACGCGCCCGGGAGGCCGCCGCCGGCCTCGGCGCGATCGTGCTCACCCAGACCCTGGACGGCCTGCTCGCCATGAACGCCGTCCTGCGCGGCGAATGGCGGACCGCCCGCGAGATCGTCGACCGCTGCCTGGACGCCACCGCCCGGCTGAACAACGTCCCCGCGCACCGCTACCTGCTGCTCGGCTCGGCGACCCTGGCCGCCCATCGCGGCCGGGGCCGGGAGATGGAGCGCGAACTGGTCCGGTTCCGCCAGGCCGGCGGCGAGGAGTCCTTCCTGATGCCCCTGCGGCACGGTCTCTGCCGCGCCATCGGCGCGCTGCTCGCCGAGGACCGCGCCGGGGCCCGGGCCGAACTGGCGGCCGGCCTCGCCTGGGAGCAGGAGCACCCCAACGTCTTCTACCTGGCCGGCCGGCACGGGCTGCACCCGCTGCTGGAGGTCGCCGAGGGCCACTGGCAGCGCCCCGACCTGACCCGGGCCATGGCCGCGCCCGCCACCGAACTCGCCTGGAACCGGCAGTTCCTGGGCTTCGCCGAGGCCGTGCTGCTCGGCCGCGAGGGCCGGCCGCGGGACGCCGCCCGCGCGGTCGACGAGGCCAGCGCGGCGGCGGCGCCCTTCCCGCTCGCCCACCACCTGGCGCTGCGGCTGACCGCCGAAGCCGCCCTCGCCGACGGCTGGGGCGACCCGGTGGGCTGGCTGCGCACCGCCGAGGAGTACTTCCACGAGGCCGCCATCCAGCCGGTGGCCGCCGCCTGCCGGGCCCTGTTGCGCCGGGCGGGCGCCAGCGTCGCCCAGCACCGCGGCGGCCGCGACGCCGTCCCCGCCGGGCTGCGCAGCTGCGGGGTGACGCTGCGCGAGTACGAGGTCCTCGCCCTGCTCACCGACCGCCCCGGCAACCAGCAGCTGGCCCGGACGCTCTCCATCTCCCCCCGCACGGTGGAGAAGCACGTGGCCAACCTGCTCGCCAAGACCGGCCGCCCGGACCGCGCGGCCCTCTGCGACCTCGCCGCGGAGCTCTGCGCCGGACCGTGACGGTCCGGCCGCCCCGCCGGTCCCGCCCCGCGGACCGCGCGGCTCTCCACGGCCTCGCCGCCGGACCGTGACGGCTCCGGGACCGGCCCCCGGCTCAGGGGGTGAGCCGGACGATCTCGCCGAGTTCCAGGGCCGCGTACACCGCGCCGTCCGGAGCCACCGCGATGCCGTGCGGTTCGGCGGCCGGCACCGGCAGCTCGTACCCGACGTAGTGGCCGTCGGCGGTGAGCGAGCCGAGCCGGTTGCCGGCCCACTCGGTGAACCAGAGCCGGCCGTCGGGGGCGGCCGCGACGGCGTGCGGCCGGGCGGCCCGGTCGGGCAGCGGATGCTCCGTCACCCGGCCGTCCACCGTGATCCGGCCGACCTGGCCGGCGCCGATCTCGGCGAACCAGAGCGCACCGTCGCCACCGGCGGCGATGCCGACGGGCGCGGCCCCCTCGGTCGGCAGCGGGTGGACGGTGATCTCGCCGTCGACGGTGATCCGGCCGACGGCCCCGGCCTGGTTGAGGGTGAACCAGAGCGCGCCGTCCGCCCCGGCCGTGATCATCGACGGGAAGGCGCCGGTCAGCGGCAGCGGGTACTCCGTCACCCGGCCGTCCACGGTGATCCGCCCGATCCGGTCCGCGTTCAGCTCGGTGAACCAGAGCGCGCCGTCCGGGCCGGCCGCGATCCCGTACGGCCCGGCGGCCTCGGTCGGCAGCCCGAACGACCGCTCCCGGCCGTCGGTGCCGATCCGCCCGATCCGGTGGTCCCGCATCCGCGCGTACCAGAGCGCGCCGTCCGGCCCGGTCGTGATCACCGACGGTCCGGACCCCGCGGAGCCCGTCCCGAACCGCCGCACCGACCCGTCCACCGCCAGCCGCCCGATCTCCCCGGCGTGCACCAGCGTGAACCAGACACCGCCGTCCGGCCCCACCGTGATGCCGTACGGACCGGCCTTCCCGTCCGCCACCCGGAACCGCTCGAACTCCCCGCGCATCCCCGCTCCTCGACTGTCGCGACGTGATCGTCCCCATGCTGTCACGCCGTCACCAGCCGTTGTCGGTGGCGTCGTCTACCGTCCTGGGCCATGGGGATCTACCTGGTGAGCGTGGCCGCCGACGACTGGCGCGACGAGGAGGTGCTCGGGCCGGTGGCCGGGGCGGTCGACGCCGAGCTGGGCCGGCGCGGCCTGGCGCCGTTCGTCTGTCCGGAGCCCGTCCGGGCCGGGCGGCGCCCCGGCACCCGGTTCGAGGAGAAGCTCCACCGTCCGATCGGCAGCTTCGACCGGCTCTGCCGGGCGCGGTCCGACGACACCCACGAGGCGCTGCTCGGCTGGGAGGTGCTGCTGCCGGTCGACCTCGCCGACTCCGTGGTCCTGCCGGCGCGGTCGGAGGACGACGACCCGACGACGGTCGGCGGCGCCCGGCGCGCGCTCGCCGCCGCCCGGCGCCTCGCCGACCGGCTCGCGCTGCCCGCCGGGATACCCGAGCACTGCGACGGCCTCGACCTGGGCCGCTGGTTCGACGGCCCGGCGGCCGTCGCGGCCGCCACCGCCCCCGGCCCCTGGAGCGAGGACCTGGACGCCGCCTACTACACCGCGGTCTACCTGCGGGCGGCCGAGCACGCGCTCCGGCGCGGCTGCCCGGTGGCCTACTCCTGACCCGGCTCCCCGCCGGCGTCCCCGTCCCCGTCCCCGTCCCCGTCCTCGCGCTCGCCCCCGCCCGCGCCCGCCGGAGCCGCCCCGCGTGGGCCGCGGCCGACGGGGTCCGCGGTGCCGCGCAGGACGGAGACCACGCCCACCCCGGCGGCGCAGATCGGGACGGCCAGCAGCGCCCCCAGGATGCCCGCGATTCCGGCACCCGCCACCACGGCGACCATGATGGTGGCCGGGTGCAGCTCGACGGTGCGGCTCTGGATCACGGGCTGGAGGATGTTCCCCTCGACGACCTGGACGGCGAGGACGATGCCGAGCGCCCAGAGCGCCGTCCCCAGCCCTCCGTCGGCCAGCGCGACCAGGACGGCGACCGTCCCGGAGAGGAAGGCCCCGACGAACGGGATGTACGCGCCCATGAACACCAGCGCGCCGAGCCCGGGCGCCCCGGGGATGTCGAGCACGAGCAGGCCGACGGTGATGAAGAAGGCGTCGATCAGGGCGATCAGGGTGGTGCCCCGCATGAAGCCGGCCATCGCCTCGAACGCCCGGTCCGCGCAGGCGACGACCGTCTCGGCGCCGCCGCCCGGGAGGTGCGCGCGGAGCGCCTCCGGGGTGCGGTGGCCGTCGCGGAGGAAGAAGAAGACCAGGGCGAGCGCCAGCACGGCGCCGGTGAGGATCTGGGTGGCCAGGCCGAGGCCGGAGAGCACGCCGTTGGTCACCGTGGAGATCAGCGAGCTGGTCTCGCCCGAGGCGTTGTCCAGCGCGTGGCGGATCTTCTCGCCGACCGGTCCGAGCCAGTCGGCGAGCCGGTCGCCGGCCTCCTGAAGCGACTCGGCGATCTGCGGGGCGCTGTGCACCAGCGAGTTGACCAGCAGGGCGATCACCCCGCCGACGGCGGCGACCAGGAGGGCGCAGGTCAGCCCGGCGGCGGCGCCGCGGCCGAGCCCGCGGCGGACCAGCCACGGCATCACGGGGTAGAGCAGCGAGGTGCCGAGCAGCGCCAGGATGACCGGCACGGTCGCCGCGCGCAGTTCGACCAGGGCGAAGACGACCAGCGAGGCGACGGTGATCAGGAGGATGACCGCGACCGACCAGGCGGCCGCCGCCCGGACCGGGGGCGGCAGCATCAGATAGGGCCTGCGGTGGTCCGCCCACCGCTCGCCGGGAGCCCTGTCGGGCGGAAGCTCCCCCGCCATGTCCACCTCCGCCTGGCTCGACCGGTCCAATTTCCCCATCTCAGCAGATGATCTGACCGATCGCCCGTTATGTCCGACCCCTGGCGTGCCCGGCGCGACCGCGCGGCGGGATCGGGCTTCCGGACGTCCACGCCCGTCGCCGACCACCGGCAGAGCCGATTCAACCGGCCCCGCCCCGGCCGGGCCCGGAGGAATCGCGGAGCCTCACCCCATCGGGAACGGCGCCTCGCACCCCTGTGGCCCGGTCGAACGCCGGACCTAACCGGCCTCCTCGAAGCGGACCGCCCCGCCCCCGCCGGCGAAGGCCAGCACCCGCTCGGCCTCCGCCTCCGCCTCCCGTCGGTCACCCCGGCCGAGCGCCGCGAACGGACGGACCGCCACCGCCCGCTCACCGGCCGGGCCCTCGGTCAGCTGCCAGCTCCCGGCGACCAGGCCGTCGACCAGCACCGTCCCGAGCACGATGCCGTTCTGCGTCATCACCCGCGGCCGGTACTCCTCGGGCAGCACCCGGGTGCGGTCGGCGTGCGAGAGCAGCAGGTTGTCGAAGGGCGCCAGCAACCGCACGGGCGCCGGGACGGCCGGGTCGGGCCGGGGCGCCCCCGGCAGGTCGTACAGCAGCCGGCCGTGCTCGTCGCGGAAGGTGACCAGCTCCGGCGCGAGCCGCTTCAGCACCGCGCCCAGCCGGCTGAGCCCGCACCACTTCTGCAGGTCGGCGACGGTCGCCGGCCCGAAGGCGGCCAGGTAGCGCAGGGCCAGCGCGTCCAGCGAGGGCGCCGGGTCCAAGGGCCGGCCCAGCCAGGACTCGGCGGTGGTGTGCGCCGCCGCCCCGCTCCGGCCCCAGAGGCCGCGCGGCGGCACCTGGACGAGCGGTAGCAGGCAGCGCGCGGCCTGGGCCAGGGCGGCGGGGTCGCGGTCGGGCCGGCCGGCGGCGAGCACCCCGCCGAGCTGCTGGAAGGTCAGCGGCCGCTCCTCCAGCAGCACCCGCGCCTCGTCGGCGAGCGCGGTGAGGTCCAGCCCGGCGAGCCGCTTGCCGTAGGCGGAGCGCAGGCCCTGGTCGAGCACCGGCTGGACGAGCGGGCGCAGCGTCCGGCAGTCGTCCGCCGTCACCAGGTGGATGGTGCCGCGGTGGAGCGCGATCCGGACCACCTCGCGCCGCTGGAACAGGTCGTCGAGCAGGTCGGGCGTGAAGCCCTCCAGCCGGCTGAGCAGCCCCAGGTAGGGCGGCTGCGGCACGGCCTGGGCCTGCAGCCCGCCCAGGTGGCCGACCATCGCGGCCGGCGTCATGGCGCTGCGGGCGAGCAGGTGCTGACGGGCCAGCAGGGCGCGGCCGAGCGCGCGGGTCCCGAGGACGGGCGGTCCGGTCACCGGCGGCCGTCCAGCACGTCGCGCAGCACGCCGATCCGGTTGCTGGTGATCGAGTCCACCCCGGCGGCGCGCAGCCGGCGCATGGTGCGGCGCAGGTCCGCGGTCCAGGTGGAGACGGCGAGGCCGGCGCCGTGGGCGGCGGCGGTGAACTCGGCGGTGGCCAGGCCGAACGGCGGGTTGAGGTAGCGCGGGCGCAGGTCGTCCAGCAGGGCGCGGGCGGGCAGTCGCGGCTGCTTCCAGGTCAGCGCGATCTCGGCGTCGGGGGCGAGCGCGCGGACGGCGAGCATCGCGGTGGCGGGCCCGCAGAAGCCGACCCGGTGCTCGGCGCCGAGTCCGGTGACGGCCTCCCAGGCGGCGGCGACGGGGTGCGGGTCGTCCAGGTCGATCAGCAGCCGGGCGGCCGGGCAGGCGGCCGCGGCCTTGAGCGCCTCGGCGAGCGTGGGCACGGCGAGGTCGCCGTCGCGCAGCTCGTCGAGCTGGTCGAGGGTGACCCGGCGGAGGGCGCGGGGATCGCCCCAGAGCCGTTCGAGGGTCGCGTCGTGCAGCAGGACGGGCACGCCGTCGCGGGTGAGCCGGACGTCGACCTCCACCGCGTCGGCGCCGGCGGCCAGCGCGGACTCGACGGAGGGCAGGGTGTTCTCGCGGTACCGGTACGGGTCGCCCCGGTGGGCGACGGCGAGCACCGGGCGACGGGTGGCGTTCGAGCCGGCGGTGGGTTTCATCGGAGCCCTCATCGGATCAGCCCCGCGAGCCACGGGGACAGGTACTGGTGGGTGACGGACTCGCGGTAGCTCGGCTCGCCCGGCACGGTGACGATCAGCGTGCAGGACGGCGGGAAGGTCCGCTGCTTCACGTGGACCAGCCCGCTCCAGACCGCGTCGAGGAAGGCGGGCACGCTGTCGCGCGGCACGTCGAAGGCGATGTCCTCGACGGTGACGACCGCCTCGTCGTGGACGAAGAGCCGGACGGTGAGCCCGGGGCGGCCGGTGATCTCCAGCAGCGCCTCGTGCGGGATCGCGTCGAGTCCTTCGGCGCGGTCGTGGCCCCCGACCAGTCCGGCGAAGGTCTGGTCGCGCCCGATGTCGTGGGAGGCGCGCACCTCGCGGCCGTGCCGGGCGGCCATCGCCTCGACCGCGAACACGGCGCTCTGGGTGGACGGCAGCGGCGGGTGGGGCATCGAGTGGCGGTCCTCTCGTCGGCGGGGTTCGGCTGTGCGCTCGCCCGGCTCTCCCCGGGCGGGTGGTCAGCGCAGTTCGACCATCACATTGGTCGACTTGATGACCGCCGTCGCGGGCGCTCCGGGCACCAGCCGGAGCTCCTCCGCCGACTCCCGGCTGATCAGCGAGACCACCCGGAACGGCCCGGCCTGGATCTCGACCTGCGCGGCCACGTCACCGAGCACCACATCGGTGACGATGCCGGGGAACCGGTTGCGGGCCGAGGACGGCCGCCCCTCGGCCTCGGCGTTCTCGGGCCGGGCGAGCTCCCGGGCGAAGGCGGCCAACTGGGCGCCGGGGATGATCCGGTGGCCGTGCTCGTCCCGCTCGGCCGCGACCCGGCCGGCGTCCACCCAGCGCCGCATGGTGTCCGAGCTCACGCCGAGCATCGCCGCGGCCTCGCCGATCCGGTACGGGTGGACCGGCGCGTCGGACTGGCCCATGTGCGACTCCTGACGGTGGTTCGGTAGCACGTCCGGTGGCACGTGCGGTGTCACGTGTGACACCCCGTCCGGTCTCCCGGCGGGGCGGCGGCGCGCGTCCGGCCGCCCCCGCCATCCTGCCGTACCGGCCGCCCGCCCGGCCAAGCGGAGCACCGTACGCCCGCCGGGGCCGCCCCCGCGCCCGGTCCGGTGCGCCTAGGGCTCGCCGAAGAGGTCGCGCCGGACGGCGTCGCCGGCGGTGAGGACGGCGCCGGCGAGCACCGCGCCGCCGCCCGCCGTACCGGCCCGGACCTCGGTGCGCAGCGGGGAGAGCCCGGCCAGGCGGCGTTCGACCCGGCCGGCGAATTCGGCGCCGCCGGCCCGGCCGACCTCGCCGCCGAGGACGACGCAGCCCGGGTCGAGGACGACGCAGACCGCCGAGGCGCCGACCGCGATCCGCTCGGCCAGCTCGTCCAGGAACGGCCCGCCCGGCTCGCCCTCGCCGCACGCGCCGAGCGCCGTCCGGACGACGGCCTCCGCGGCCGCGGCGTCGTCGGCCGGGCCGGCGGGCAGACCGTGGGCGCGGGCGAGGCCGCAGACCGCCGCGCTGCCGACCAGGCCGTGGAACCCGCCCTCGCACCCGGCGGCGCTGGGCAGGCCCGCGGTGCCGGGGACGGGCAGGAAGCAGATCTCGCCGGTGCCGCCGGAGGCGCCGCGGCGCAGCCTCCCGTCGAGGATCACCGCGGCGCCGACGCTGTGGCCGAGCCAGATCAGGACGAAGGTCTGCTGCCCCCGGGCGACGCCGATCCGGTACTCGGCGCGGCCGGCCAGGTTGACCTCGTTCTCCAGGATCACCTCGGTGCCGGGCAGTGCCTCCAGGGCGGTGAGCAGTTCGGCGTGCCAGCTCGGCAGCGCACCGGTGCTGTAGAGCCGGCCGGTGGCGGGGGCGACCAGTCCGGGGGCACCGACGGCGACGGTGTGCAGCCGGTCCACGCCGGCCCGGCCCGCGGTCTCGCGCAGGGTGCGGACGATCCGTTCCGCCGTACCGGCGTCGCCCCGGCCCTCGACCGCCAGCTCGGCGGAGGCCAGGGTGTGCCCGGTCAGGTCGGCGACGACCAGGCTGACCCCGCCCGCCCGGACGTCGATCGCGGCGAGGTGGGCGCGCGAGGCGACCAGCGCGTACAGCCGGGCGTTGGGGCCGCGCCGCTGCTCGCCGCGCTCGCCGACCACGGCGACCAGGCCGGTCCGCTGCAGTCGTTCCAGCAGGTCGGCGACGGTGGGCCGGGAGAGCCCGGTGAGGTCGCGGAGCTCGGTGGCGGTCAGTGGCCCCTGGTCGAGCAGCAGGTTGAGCGCCAGCCGGTCGTTGATCGCCCGGGCGGTGCTCGGCGTGGCCGTACGCACGGTGGTCATGGGCGTCATCCTTCCAGAGTGTTTCTATCAGGGTCCCTTCCTGATAATTTATCGGACGACGACGCCCGCGCACGAACCACGCGATGGCGGGCATCACTCCACAGGAACCACCCACAGGGCACCGTCGCGCCACGGCGCGGCCGGGAGGGAACACCGGATGACCGACAGCCTGACCACAGGACCACCCCACGGCCGGCCGGCCGCCGGGCCCCTGGCGCACCCGCGCCGCGCCAGGGCGAGCATCGCGCTGGTCTTCGCCGTGCACGGCGCGGTCGGCGGCACCTTCGTCACCCGCATCCCCTGGCTCCAGGACCGGCTGGACCTCTCCCCCGGCCAGCTCGGGCTCGCCCTGGTGATGCCGGCCATCGGCTCCTCCCTCGCGATGCCGCTGGCCGGCCGGTTCGTCCACCGCTACGGGGGCCGGGCCGCGGTGCGCGGACTGCTGTCGATCTGGTGCCTGGCGCTCACCCTCCCCGCCCTCGCCCCCTCGCTGCCGCTGCTCTGCCTGTTCCTGCTCGCCTACGGTGCGACGGCGGGCATGGCGGACGTGGCGATGAACGCCCAGGGCGTGGAGGTCGAACAGCGGCTGGGCCGCTCGATCATGTCCGGACTGCACGGGATGTGGAGCGCGGGCGGGCTGGTGGCCTCGGCCTTCGGCATCCTCGCCGCCCACCAGGACCTCGACGCCCGGCTCCAGCTGGCCGTCACCGCCGTGGTGCTCCTCTGCCTGGCCCAGCCGGTCTGCCGGGGCCTGCCCGACCTGCGGGCGGCCGAGGAGGACGAGGCCCCGCCGCGCTTCGCCCTGCCGCCGCGCAGCTCGCTCGTGATCGGCCTGGTGGGCTTCTGCGCGGTGTTCGCCGAGGGCGCCTCGATGGACTGGAGCGGCGTCTACCTCAAGGACGTCACCGGCGCCTCGGCCACCGTCGCGGCCGCCTCGTACACCGCGTTCGCGCTCACCATGGCCGTCAGCCGGCTGGCGGGCGACGCGGCGATCCGCCGCCTGGGCGCCGTGCGGGCGACCAGGATCAGCGGCGCGGTCGCCACCACGGGCGGCGTCCTGGTGGTCCTCGCCGACAGCCCGGCCCCGGCCATCGCGGGATTCGCGCTGATCGGCATCGGCATCGCGGTCGTCGTCCCGCTCGCCTTCGCGGCCGCCGGACGGATCGGCACCAACCCCAGCCAGGCCATCGCCGGCGTCGCGACGGTCACCTACACCTCGGGCCTGGTGGCGCCGGCCATCATCGGGGCGCTCGCCCAGGCCACCTCGCTCACCGTCTCCTTCGGCGTGGTCGCGGCGCTCGCCTTCGCCCTGCTGCTGAGCGCCGGCGCCCTGCGCCGGGCCGAACCGGGCGCCGGGGCGGCGGCCACCGACCACCCGCCGACCACCGGGAAGCGGGCCACCGAAAACGTGATCGCACCGTCCTCGAAATAGCCTTGCCAAGGTAATTCCCGGGCGATATGCTGGCCCCGCACAATTGAATTCTTCGCTAATATCGCCGACTGCCGGATGCATGGAGCATCCGGCAGTTCCGCGACCAGTGGAGGAATTCTCCCCGTGTGCTACGACGCCGACTCCGCGCCCCCCGCCTTCACCCCCGCGGGCAGCGCCCTGGCCGAATCCACCGATCTCACCCTCGTCTCGGGCGACGGCACGGAATTCGCCGCCTTCCTGGCCCGGCCGGTCCGGCCGACCGGCCGCGGCGTACTCGTCCTGCCGGACAACCGGGGCCTTTCCGATTTCTACCGGGCGACCGCCGTCCGGCTCGCCGAACAGGGCCACCCGGCACTCGCCGTCGATTACTACGGGCGCACCGCCGGCGCCGCGCCGCGGGAGCGCGGGCCGGAATTCGGCGAGCTCCCGCACCTGCTGCCGCACCTGCTCGCCCTCACCCCGGACGGCCTCGACGCCGACCTCACCGCGGGCATCGGCCGGCTGCGCGCGACCGGCGTCACCGAGGTCGTCGCCCTGGGCTTCTGCTTCGGCGGCCGCCAGGCGTTCCGGGCCGCCGCCCCCCGGTTCGGCCTCGCCGGTGTGGTCGGCTACTACGGCTACCCCGACGCCATCAACGGCGCCCCCGGCCCCACCCAGCTCGCCCCCGGCCTGACCGCCCCCGTGCTCGCCTTCTGGGGCGGCGCCGACGAGCACATCCCCGCCGGGACGGTCGCCGCCTTCGACGCGGCCCTCACGGCAGCCGGCTGTTCACACGAGTTCATGACTTTCCTCAGGCGCCGCACAACTTTTTCGAACTGGGCGCCGTCGAACACACCGACGCGGCCAGGGAGTCCTGGCTGCGCCTGCTGGCCTTCGCCGCCGCCCCGGGCCCGTCCGGAGCGGCCTGACCCGGCCGGCGACCGTCACGTCCACAGCACAGGGGGACTCATGACCGGCCGAACCAGCAGCAAGCGACGCGTCGGCTCCGCCGCCGCCGTCGTCACCCTCGCCCTCGGCGGCGCCCTGGCGGCCGCCGCGCCCGCCTCGGCGGCGGGAATGAACTACAAGCCGATCAGCACCGCCACCGACGTCGAGGTCCGGGTGCAGTCGAGCGGCAAGTGCCTGGAGGTCGCCGACTGGCGCACCGACGACGGCGCCCCGGTCCGCCAGTGGACCTGCACCGGCGGCGACAACCAGAAGTGGCGGTTCACCGACGGCTACGCCGTCAACGTCCACAGCGGCAAGTGCCTGGAGATCCCCGGCTACTCCACCGCACCGGCCGCCCGGGCCGACCAGTGGACCTGCGACAAGGGCGCCAACCAGCGCTGGGGGGTCGTCAACGACAGCCAGGGCTCGCTGGCCGTCGTCAACTTCCACAGCGACCTCGTGCTCGACGTCAACAGCGGGACCGCCGCCGACGGTGCCCCGGTGATCCAGTGGTACCCGACCGGCGTGTCCAACCAGCGCTGGTACTTCAACCCGTCCGTGGTGCTGTAGAGCCGGCCCCGCCCCGGCGGGGAGCACCGCCACCCCGCCGGGCACCCCGGCAGACCCGAGCACCGCACCGACCCAGGGGGACCAGATGACCGACCGCTCCACCACGGGGCGACGCCTCGTCCCGACCGTCACCGCCCTCGCCCTCGCCACCGGCCTGGCCGTCGCCGCACCGGCCGGCCCGGCCCGGGCGGCGACCTCCGCCCCCTTCCAGATCGGGAACCTCGCCACCTACAAGTGCCTGGAGGCGGCCGACTGGCGCACCGACGACGGCGCCCCGGTCCGCCAGTGGACCTGCACCGGCGGCGACAACCAGAAGTGGGTCTGGACCGACGCCGACCAGCTCGTCAACGTCCACAGCGGCAAGTGCCTGGAGATCCCGGGGTACAGCGGCGACCCCGGCACCGCGGTCGGCCAGTGGACCTGCAACGGCGGCGCGAACCAGGGCTGGAGCGACGCGAGCCGGCTGCACAGCGGGCTCCGCCACCTCGTCAACGCCCACAGCGGCCGTTACCTCGACGTGGCCGGTGGCAGCGCCGCCGACGGCGCGCCGGTGATCCAGTGGGGCCTCAACGGGGCGGACAACCAGGTCTGGTACTACTCGCCGTTCCCGCCCGGACCGCACCACTGACCATGCCGAAGCCTGCCCGACCACCCGACACCAGGGGGATCCGATGACCGTGCTCCGCACCGCTCAGCTCCGCACCTCTCCGCTCCGGCGCCTCGGCGCGGCCACCGCGGCGCTCGCCGCGGCCGGCGTGCTCACCGCCGCCGTCCCGACCACGGCACAGGCCTCCGTCCCGGTCGTCGTGACCAGCCCGACCGAGGTCCGCAACGCCATCACCAACAAGTGCCTGGAAGTCGCCGACTGGCGCACCGACGACGGCGCCCCGGTCCGCCAGTGGACCTGCACCGGCGGCGACAACCAGAAGTGGGCCTGGACCGACGCGAACCAGCTCGTCAACGTCCACAGCGGCAAGTGCCTGGAGATCCCCGGCTTCAGCACCGCCTGGGGCGTCCAGGCCGACCAGTGGGACTGCAACGGCGGGCTCAACCAGATCTGGTCGGAGACCGTCGTCCACCACAGCGGCATCCGCTCGCTGACCAACCGCAGCAGCGGCCTCGTGCTGGACCTCCCCGGGACCAACCCCGCCGACGGCACCCCGATCATCCAGTGGGAGCGCAACTACGGCTTCAACCAGGCCTGGATCTACTCCCCCGCCCAGCACGGCACGCACAGCTGACCGGCGGCCGCGTCAGAAGCCGCCGCCTCCGGGCCGCCGGTGACCGGCCGGTCGCCGGGGGGGGTCACCAGGCGGTCACCGGGGCGGTCACGGGGTGAACCCACCGCCCGGAGCACCGGGCCGCCCGGTTAGGCTCGGGCGGTGCCCGCACCCGCTCCCGCACCCGCACCGCCCGCGCCCCCGCCGACGCCCGACCCGACGCCGCCCCGGCCCGCGTCGTGGCTGCGCTCGCCCTGGCCGCGGTTCGCCCTGCTGGTGGTGATCCTCGCCGCGGCGGCCGGCTCGCTGCTGCTCTGGAGCCCGTCGGCGCTGCTCTCCGACGGGCTCCCGGCCGGGGTGCCGGGGTACTGGCTGGCACCCGCGTTCACCGCGGTCTACGCGGTCGGCACGCTGGCCTTCGTACCCCGCCCGGCGCTC
This sequence comes from Kitasatospora sp. NPDC059973, assembly GCF_042737525.1. Taxonomy (NCBI): domain Bacteria; kingdom Bacillati; phylum Actinomycetota; class Actinomycetes; order Kitasatosporales; family Streptomycetaceae; genus Kitasatospora; species Kitasatospora sp. NPDC059973. The sequence continues at coordinate 28,078 of NZ_JBHWUI010000032.1, forward strand.
AACGCGGCGGCGGGACTGCTGCTCGGCATCCAGCAGGGCATCCTGCTGGCCGTGCTCGGCACCACCCTGGGCGCGGCGGCGGCCTTCGCCCTGGGCCGGCTGCTCGGCCGCGACGCCCTCCGCCCCTATCTGCGCGGGCGCCTGCTGACCGCGCTGGACCGGCGGTTCACCGAGCAGGGGTTCCGCAGCGTGCTGCTGCTGCGTCTGCTGCCCGGGCTCCCGTTCCAGGCCGGCAACTACGGCGCCGCGTTCTCCGGCGTGCGGTTCCTGCCGTTCCTGACCGCCACCGCGATCGGCGTGGTACCGACCACGGCGGTGTACGTCACGGCCGCGGCCAGCGCCGGGAAGCCGGGTTCGGCCGCCTTCCTGCTGTCGGCCGGCGCGATCGCCGTCCTGGCCGTCGGCAGCCTGGTGTCGGTGTGGCGGGCCGCCGCCCGCCGCCGCGTCCCGCAGGCCTGAGCCGGACAACCCGGCCGACGGCCCGGCGCGCCCGGCGTACCCGGCGCGCCCACCGACTATTCGGTCGCCCCGGCCCCACCGGGTACGCCAGGATGGCCGCCATGACCAACGACCCGATCCCCGCCGTCGACCGGCCCGAGCCCCCGTTCGCGGCGGACGAGACGGCGATGCTCACCGCGTGGCTGGAGTTCCACCGCGCCACCCTCGCCCGCAAGTGCGAGGGGCTGGGCGCCGACCAACTGCGGCTGCGCGCCGTCCCGCCGTCCTCGCTCTCGCTGCTCGGCCTGGTCCGGCACATGGCGGAGGTCGAGCGCTACTGGTTCCGGATCATCCTGCTCGGCGAGGAGCCCGGCACCGCGGGTCTCTACTGGACCGAGCAGCACCCGGACGGCGACTTCGACTTCGTCGACTCCGCCGACGCCGCGGAGGACTTCGCCACCTGGCAGGGGCAGATCACGGCCGCCCGGGCCGCCTGCGAGGGCCTGCCGCCGGAGACGGTCGGCAAGCGACCGCGCCAGGGACGGGAGGTGACGCTCCGCTGGATCCTGGTCCACATGATCGAGGAGTACGCCCGGCACAACGGTCACGCGGATCTGCTGCGCGAATTGGTCGACGGCGTCACCGGCGAGTGAAATCGTTCCCACATCGTTGACAGAAGGTCAATTCGGCGGTGACCACGACCGATATGGTCTACGCGCGCAACCGTCCGCCGTTCCGCTGCGTCGCAACTGTTGCCCGGGTTCGCCCGGGTTTCCGGCGCGGCACGACTCGTACGGGGGTCGCGAGCGGGCACGGGACCGGTGATCAGTGCGATACTCGGACAGTTCCGACGAGTGGATGACGTGTCAAAAGGACACGCGCACCGGGGGACCTGTACGGAACGAGGCAGGGAGGCGCGGCATGGGAGCACTTCGCGACGAGCACCACAACGGGTGGCTGATGCCCTCCGGGAACTACCCGGCCGCGGTGTACGACGACGAGTGGATCGAGCAGGAGACGGTACCGTCCTCCCCGGCTCCCACGAAGATCGTCTCCCTGCGGCCGACGGGCTTCGAGGCCGCGCGAACGGTCGGCGAGCACATCCGGGCGAGCATCCCGGTGGTCATGGACCTCACCGAGATGGACGAGGCCGAGGCCAAGCGCATGGTCGACTTCGCCTCCGGGCTGATCTTCGGCACCTGCGGCGGGATCGAGCGGATCGCCCGCCGGGTCTTCCTGCTCACGCCGGCGGACGTCGAGGTGATGGTCATCGACCGACCGCTGGACGAGACCGGGTTCTACAACCAGAGCTGACCGGCAGCGATCGCCGGCACCAGACCCGCGACCGGGGACGGCCACCGCCGTCCCCGGTTTTGCATGCCCGGACGCCCACCGGGCCCGGCCCCACTGGTTCCGTGCCCCGCCAGCCCCACCGGTCCACCAGCCCCACCGGTCCACCGGCCCTGCGGCCCACCGGCCCCACGGACCCCGCCACGACACCGGGGCCTCGACTGAGGCATCCAAGAAAAGATTGAGACACGGACGTCTCATTTGGCGTAGACTGGCCCCATGGCCACCGACCGCGACTCTGTCCTCGAAGCCGCTGTGGGCGTGCTCTCCCGCCGCCCGACCGCCCACCTGGACGAGATCGCCCGGGCCGCGGGCATCAGCCGCGCCACGCTGCACCGGCTCTTCCCCGGCCGCGAGGCGCTGATCCGCGAGGTCGGCCTGCTCGGCCTGCGCACCTTCGGCGCCGCCCTGGACGCGGCCGCCGTCGAGGACGGCGACGCGCACGCCGCGCTGCGCCGCCTGGTCGACCGGATCGTGCCGGACGCCGCACTCTGCGCCTTCCTGGCCGGCGAGAACCAGCTGTACGACGACGAGGACATCAACGAGCTCTGGGACGCCCAGATCAGCCGGCTGCAGGCGCTCTTCCTGCGCGGCCAGCAGCAGGGCGTGTTCCGCGTCGAGCTCTCCGCCGGCTGGCTCAGCGAGGCCTTCTTCGACCTGGTGGCCGGCGTCGGCTGGGCCGTCCAGGACGGTCGGCTCGCCCCCCGGGACGGCGCCTTCTCGCTCGCCGAGCTCTTCCTCGGCGGCGCGCTGCGGCCGCCGCGGCCGCACTGAGCCCTCCACCCCACCCACAGCACCTCGGACCACAGGCCCGCACCAGCGGCCGGAAACCGATACCCATGAGCAGCACCGTCCTCACCCGCCCCCGCCAGCGCTGGATCGGCCTCGCCGTCCTCGTCCTGGCCGTGACCCTGGTCGCCGTCGACGCGACCGTCCTGTCCCTCGCGATACCGTCGATCAGCGAGACACTGCGCCCCAGCGGCACGCAGCTGCTCTGGATCGGCGACGCCTACTCCTTCGTGCTGGCCGGCCTGCTGGTCAGCATGGGTTCGCTGAGCGACCGGATCGGCCGCAAGAAGCTCCTGCTGGCCGGCTCCACCGCGTTCGGCGCCGCCTCGCTGCTGGCCGCCTACGCGCCCAGCGCCGGCTGGCTGATCCTGGCCCGCGCGCTGCTCGGCGTGGCCGGGGCGACCATCATGCCGTCCACCCTGTCGCTGATCCGCAGCCTCTTCCCGGACGACCGCGAGCGGGCCACCGCGATCGGCATCTGGGGCGCGGCCGCCACCGCCGGCGCCGCGCTCGGACCGGTGGTCGGCGGGGTGCTGCTGGAGCACTTCTGGTGGGGCTCGGTGTTCCTGCTGAACATCCCCGTCCTGGTGCTGCTGCTGGTCTTCGGGGCCTGGCTGCTGCCGGAGTCCAAGGACCCGAAGCCGGGCCGCTGGGACGTGCTGTCCGTGGTGCTCTCGCTGACCGGGGTGATCGCCGCGGTCTACGCGATCAAGGAGGCCGCCGCCCACGGCGTGGCGCGCTGGGACGTCCCGGTCGCGGCCGTGCTGGGCGCCGCCGCACTGACCGTCTTCGTCCGCCGCCAGCTGCGCCTGACCACCCCGCTGCTGGACGTCCGGCTCTTCTCGGACCGGCGCTTCACCGCGGCGGTGCTGGCCTCGCTCACCGCGCTGGTCGGGCTCTCCGGCGTGGTCTTCGTGACCTCGCAGTACCTGCAGCTGGTGCGCGGCTACGAGCCGCTCAAGGCCGGTCTGGCCGAGCTGCCGGCCTTCGCCGGAGCCGTGGTCGGCGGTCTGCTGACCGCCCGGCTGGCGCGGCGGGCGGGAGCCCGGGCCACCCTGACGCTGGGCCTGCTGGCCATGGGCACCGGCATCGGCCTGCTCGGCTGGGTGCAGCAGGACTCCACCTACCTGGTGCTCGCCGCGGCCTTCCTGATCGTCGGTACCGCCGAGGGCGTGGTCTACACGCTCGGCGCCGACCTGGTGCTGGGCGCCGCGCCGGCCGACAAGTCCGGCGCCGCCTCGGCGGTCTCCGAGACGGCCTACGAGCTGGGGACGGCGCTCGGCATCGCCCTGGTGGGCTCGGTGGTCGGCTCGCTCTACGCGAGCGGGCTGACCGTGCCGGCCGGGGCGGGCCAGGCCGCCGCCACCCAGGCCGGCGAGTCGCTCGGCGGCGCGGTCGAGGTGGCGCACGGTCTGCCGCAGACGCTGGCCGGTCCGCTGCTGGACAGCGCCCGTGACTCCTTCGTGCACGGCATGAACATCGCCGCGATCCTGGCCGGCGGGCTGCTGCTGGCCGCCTCGGCGCTCGCCTGGCGCCTGCTGCGGGGCCTGCCGAAGGCCGCCGACCGGGACCGGGCCGAGGCGGCGGCGCGGCAGCCCGACCGCGAGAAGGCGGCGCTCTGACCCCGGGCCGCGCGCGGGACCTCGCACCCCTCCCCGGGGTGCGAGGTCCCGCGCGTCGGTGCGCTCAACCGGTGCCGAACGGCAGCTCCAGCTCCGCCCAGACCACCTTGCCGTCCCTGGTCAGGCGGCTGCCCCAGCGCTGGGCCAGCTCGTTGACCAGGAACATCCCGCGCCCGCCCTCGTCCTGCTCGGCGAACGGGCGCAGCTGCGGCGTCTGGCCGCCGGAGTCGGCGACCTCCAGGGTGAGCACCCGGTCGCGGAAGAGCCGGAGCCGGCGCGGGGTGTCGGAGTAGAGCAGGGCGTTCGTGACCAGCTCGCTGACCAGCAGCTCGGCGTAGTCGGAGAGTGCGGACAGGCCCCAGCCGTCCAGCGTCGCGCGGGTGAAGCGGCGGGCCGTGCCGGGCAGCCGGCCGCCGCCGGTGAGCGAGAGGGTGGCGATCCGGTCCGAGGGCAGCGGCAGCACCCGGGCCATGATCATCGCGATGTCGTCGTCGGTGCCGTCGGTGACCAGCGCGCCGAGGACGGCGTCGCAGTTCTCCTCCAGGGTGCGGCCGGGGCCGGAGAGCGTGCGGGCGAGCAGGTCGATGCCGTCGTCGAGGTCCTGGCCGCGCCGCTCGACCAGGCCGTCGGTGTAGAGGGCCAGCAGGCCGCCCTCGGGGAGGGTGAAGCCGATCGACTCGAAGGCCACGCCGCCGACCCCGAGCGGGGCGCCGGGCGGCACGTCGATCCGGCGGGCGGTGCCGTCCGGCGCGACCGAGACCGGGGGCAGATGGCCCGCCGAGGCCACCTGCACCGTCCGCTCCAGCGGGTCGTAGACGGCGCAGATGCAGGTGGCGAACTGGCCCTCGCCGATCCCGGAGGCGGTCTCGTCCAGCCGGGTCAGCACCTGCTCGGGCGGCATGTCCAGGGTGGCCAGGGTCCGGGCGACGGTGCGCAGCTGGCCCATCGTGGCGGCGGCCCGGATGCCGTGGCCCATCACGTCGCCGACCACCAGCGCGACCCGGCCGCAGGAGAGCGGGACGACGTCGAACCAGTCGCCGCCGACCTCGCTGGTCATGCTGCTGGGCAGGTACCGGTAGGCGATCTCCAGGCCGAGCGTGCGGTGGATCTCCTGCGGCAGCAGGCTGCGCTGGAGGGTCAGCGCGGTCTCGCGCTCGCGCCGGTAGAGCCGGGCGTTGTCGATCGCGATCGCGGTGCGGGCGACCAGTTCCTCGGCGAGCGCGACATCGGCGTCGGTGAACGGCTCGGGGTTGCGCATCCGGATGAACTCGGAGCCGCCGAGCACCATGCCCCGGGCGGTCAGCGGCACCATCAGGTACGAGTGGATGCCGGCGCCGATGCCCGGTGCGACCCGCTCCTCGGTGGCGACCAGGCCGCGCAGCACGTCCTCGTCCACCTGGGCCCGCAGCAGCGGGCGGCCGCTGCGCAGGCACTGGGTGTAGCTGCGGTCGGGGGCGTACTCGGAGACGTCGCCGACGGTGTCGACGGCGTGGGCCAGGCCGGACTCGTAGGACTCGCCGACGGCCACGGCGCGCAGCTGGACGGAGCGGTCCTCGGGGATCGCTGCGGGCTCGGCGCCGCGCAGCACCGGCTCCAGCAGGTCGACGGTGGCGAAGTCGGCGAACCGGGGGACGACGGCCTCGATCAGCTCCTCCGCGGTGCGCTGGAGGTCGAGCGTGGTGCCGATCCGGGCGGTGGCCTCGGCGATGGTGGTGAGGCGTTCCTGCGCGCGGGCGGCGCGGGCCTCGGCCTGGAACCGCTCGGTGACGTCGATGATGGACGAACAGACGCCGAAGACCCGGCCGGTGGAGTCCTCCAGCCGGAAGTAGGAGGCGGACCAGGCCCGGTCGCGGCGCGGGTCGCCGGGGACGCGGCCGTGCGAGCGGGCGTCGACCACGGGACGGCCGGTGGTGAGCACCTGTCTCATGGTCTGTTCGATCTCGGCGCTGTTGATGCCGGGCAGGACGCCGCTGATCCGGCGTCCGAGGTGGTCCTCGACGGGGACGCCGTTCATCCGGGCCAGCGCCAGGTTGAGCCGGACGTAGCGCAGGTCGGTGTCGTAGACGGCCATGCCTATCGGGGACTGGCCGAAGATCCCGTCGAGGACGGCGAGGTCGGCCTCGACCCGGTGCAGGGCCTGGGTGTCCGAGGCGGTGGCGAGCAGCAGCAGGGTGCCGCCGGGGCCGGCTATCGGGTAGGTGCGGAACTCCAGCTCGACCACGTGGCCGTCGCGGTGGCGGACCGGGAAGACGCCGGACCAGCCCTTGCCGCTCATGATGCGCTCGAACAGGGCGAGCACCTCGGGGCGGTCGGTGCGGGCGGTGAGCAGCTGGGCGGCGTAGCTGCCGACGGCCTCCTCCGAGGAGAAGCCGAGCAGCGCCTCGGCGTCCTCGCTCCAGTGGAGGATGAGGCCGTCCTCCTGGAGCAGCGCGGTGGCGAGCGGGACGAGGCGATGGCCGTCCAGGCGTACGGAGGCTCCGCCCGGTGCGGGGCCGGCGGCGTCGGTCTCGTCCCATTCGTGTCCGTGCATGATCAGCCAGCACCCCGCGTTCGGCTCGTGTCCGGCCGGGCGGGGCCTCGTGGTCCGTGCCGGCCGGGGTTCTTCTCCAGACTGCACGGACATCGGCCGCCCGGCGACCCCTTGGTCAGAGGTTCCTCGGACGGACCTGTCGTACGGGCGTCATGGGCGTACCGGCCGCAGCGTACCCTCCAGAAGGCCCGCCCACTGCCGGATCACTCCGGATCGTCTGGCGCTGTCGTCGGAGAGCAGGTCGGCCAGTCCGAGACCGCGTGCCATGTCGAGGGTCGCCTGCACCGTCTCGCGCACTCCGGGGCGGCTTTCGTCGGCGTCCAGGAACTCGACGGCGGCCCGGTGGGCCTCGCGGCCGACCCTGCCCTCAAGTGCGACGATCCGCGCACGCAGCGGTTCGTCGGTAGCGGCGGCGACCCACAGGTGCAGGGCCGCGCGGAACAGCGGACCGGTGTAGAGGCGCACGATCATGTCGACCACGGCCACGGTGCGGTCCGGTCCGGCGGCCGGCAGCTCGTCCGCGTGGGCGCGGACGGCTGCCAGCCGCTCGGCGGTGACGTGCTCGACGGCCGCGGTGAAGAGGTCCTCGCGGGTCGGGAAGTGGTGCTGGGCGGCGCCGCGGGAGACTCCGGCCCGTTCGGCGACCACGGAGACGGTGGCGCCGTTCCAGCCGACCTCGGCCAGACAGTCGACGGCCGCCGCCAGCAGCCGCTGCCGGGTGGCGCGGCTGCGGTCCTGCTGGGGGGTACGGGCGGCAGCGGGGTGGGCGGTCATCGGCGGCGACTGGTCCTGTCCTGGGGGTCCGGGCGGGGTCGATCCTCGCAGATCCGCCGCCCGCCTCAGCGGGCGGCCTCGCGGGCCCGCAGCTCCCGGCGCAGGATCTTGCCGGCGGCCGACTTGGGGACGGCGTCCAGGAACTCCACCGCCCGCACCTTCTTGTAGGGGGCGACCTCGGCCGCCACGAAGGAGGTGACGTCCTGCTCGGTGAGCGCGCTGCCGGGGGCGCGGACCACGAAGGCCTTGGGGTACTCGGTGCCGTCCGCGTCCACGACGCCGATCACCGCGGCGTCGGCGATCTGCGGGTGGCTGAGCAGCAGGGCCTCCAGCTCGGCGGGGGCGACCTGGTACCCCTTGTACTTGATCAGTTCCTTGACCCGGTCGACGACGTACAGGTAGCCGCGCCCGTCGACGTGGCCGACGTCGCCGGTGTGCAGCCAGCCGTCGGCGTCGATGGTGGCGGCGGTGTCGGAGGGCCGGCCGAAGTACCCCTTCATCACCTGCGGGCCGCGGAGCAGCAGCTCGCCCGGCTCGCCGGGGCCGAGGTCGGCTCCGCTGCCGTCCAGGGCGACCACCCGCAGCTCGGTCGAGGGCACCATCCGGCCGACCGAGCCCGGCGGGGGGTCGGTCTCGGTCGGGGAGACGACGTGCGAGACCGGGGACAGCTCGGTCATGCCGTAGCCCTGGAGGATGTGCGGCAGGCCGAGCCGCCGGGCGCAGGCGGCGGCCAGGTCCGGGTCCAGCGGGGCGGCCGCGCAGAGCAGGTACTCCACCGAGGAGAGGTCGAAGCGGTCGACCACCGGGTGCCTGGCCAGGGCGAGCGCGATCGGCGGTGCCACGATCAGGGCCTGGACGCGCTGCTCCTCGATGGTGCGGCAGAACTGCTCCAGCTCGAAGCGCGGCAGGACGACGACGGTGGCGCCGCACCGCAGCGGCTGGTTGAGCAGGGCGGCCAGGCCGTAGATGTGGAAGAAGGGGAGGACGGCGAGGATCCGCTCCCCCTCCCGCGGCCGGTACAGGGCGTCCGTCTGGGCGAGGTTGGTGGCGATCGAGCGGTGGGTGAGCATCACGCCCTTGGGCAGGCCGGTGGTGCCGCTGGAATAGGGGAGGACGGCGAGGTCGCTGCCGGGGTCGATCGCCGGCTCGGGGTCGGGGCCGCCGGAGGCGAGCAGGTCGGCCAGCGAGCGGTGGCCCTCGGCGCCGTCCAGCACGATGATCTCGGCGAGCGCCCGGCCCTCGGCGGCGAGCTTCCCGGCGGCCTGCCGGGCGGTGTCCAGGAACGGCGAGACGGTGATCAGCCAGCGCGCGCCGCTGTCGGCGAGCTGGCCGGCCAGCTCGCCCGGGGTGGCGAGGGAGGACACCGTGGTGACGGTCGCCCCGGCCCGGGTGGCGCCGTAGAAGGCCATCGGGTACGCGACCGTGTTGGGACTGAACAGTGCCACCACGTCGCCCCGGCGCACGCCGGCCTCGGCCAGCCCGGCGGCCGCCCGGCGGACGGCCGTGGCGAGCCGCACGTGGCTGACCGACTCCCCCGTGATCCCGTCGATCAGGGCCGGCCGGTCGCCGTAGCGGGCGGCGGAGCCGAGCACCGCCTCGTGGATCGGCAGATCGACGATGCCGACGTCCGGGAACTCGCTGTGGAACACCAAGGCGTGCCTCCAAAGGGGTAGTTGACGCCCGGTCGGGGGGATCGGCGAGTGGTCCGGCCCGCCGGTCGGCCGAGCGCGCGCACAGGAGCATACGGACAGTGGCGGAGCGTTGCTCCATTGTGACGAAGGGCGGCGGGGTCCCGTGCCGGCCGGTCGCCGTGCCCGGCGCACCCGGTCCGCTCCGCTCGCCCGCTCCCGACCAGGGCACACGTCGCCGGGCGGCCCGGCGGGCCGGCCCGCCGGGCGCCGGGCGGCGGCGGGCCACCGCCTCGCACAGACGGTGGCCCGCGCCGCCGGCGTCGCGCGGGAGTTCGGCGGCGGAGCGCTCCAGCCGGGCGCCCGCCCGGGCCCCGGGTCAGTACGACTTGGGCAGCCCGAGGGTGTGCTGGGCCACGAAGTTGAGCACCATCTCCCGGCTGACCGGGGCGACCCGGCCGACCCGGGTGGCGGCGAGCAGCGCGCCGAGCCCGTACTCCTGGGTCAGGCCGTTGCCGCCCAGGGTCTGGACGGCCTGGTCGACGGTGCGGGCGGCGGCCTCTCCGGCCGCGTACTTGGCCATGTTGGCGGCCTCGCCCGCCGCGAGGTCGTCGCCCCCGTCGTAGAGCAGCGCGGCCTTCTGCGTCATCAGCCGGGCGAGTTCGATCTCCACCGCGCACTGGGCGAGCGGGTGGGCCAGGCCCTGGTGGGCGCCGATCGGGGTCGACCAGACCGTCCGCGTCCTGGCGTACTCGACGGCCCGGCCGAGGGCCTGGCGGGCCAGGCCGAGCGAGAAGGCGGCGGTCATGATCCGCTCGGGGTTGAGGCCGGCGAAGAGTTGCAGCAGCCCGGCGCTCTCGTCGCCGACCAGGGCGTCGGCGGGCAGCCGGACGTCGTCCAGGAAGACCTGGAACTGCTTCTCCGGGGAGACGAGTTCCATCGGTATCGGGCGGTACTCGAACCCGGCAGTCTCGCGCGGGACGACGAAGAGCGCGGGCCTGAGCTTGCCGGTCCGGGCGTCCTCGGTGCGGGCGACGAACAGCACGGCGTCGCTGTGGTCGATGCCGGAGACGAACACCTTGCGGCCGGTGAGCAGCCAGTCCGCGCCGTCGCGGCGGGCGACGGTGGAGATCCGGTGGGAGTTGGAGCCGGCGTCCGGCTCGGTGATGCCGAAGGCCATCCGCCGGGTGCCGTCGGCGAGGCCGGGCAGCCACTGCCGCTTCTGCTGCTCGGTGCCGTAGCGGGCGATCACCGTGCCGCAGATCGCCGGGGAGACGATCAGCATCAGCAACGGGCAGCCGGCGGTGCCGAGTTCCTCCAGGACGATGGAGAGGTCGGCGATGCCGCCGCCTCCGCCGCCGTACTCGGCGGGCAGGTTGACCCCGAGGTAGCCGGCCTTGCCGGCCTCGGCCCAGAGCTCGTCGGCGGGCAGGCCGGCCCGGGCCTTGCCCAGGTAGTACGCGGAGCCGTAGCGGCTGCCGAGGTCGGCCACGGCGCGGCGCAGGGCCTGGCGTTCGGAGCTCTCGATCAGCGGGCTGCCGGGGGTGGTGGTGCGCGGTGCGGACATGCGGTCGTCCTTCCGGGCGGATCGGGGCTGGCACGGGAATCGGGTGGGAGTCGGCGCTCTCCCCGGGGGTCTCGGGTGCCTTCTCGGGGAGTCGGGCTCGGGAGGCTCCCTCAGGGCGCCGGCTGCACGACGGCGAGCAGGGTGCCGAGTTCGACCTGCTGGCCGGGGACGGCCCGGAGTTCGGTGAGCACGCCGTCGGCGGGGGCGGTGACCCGGTGCTCCATCTTCATCGCCTCCAGCCAGAGCAGCGGCTGGCCCGCGGTGACGGTGTCGCCGACCGCGACGGCGGTGCGCGCCACGGTGCCGGGCATCGGGGCGAGCAGGGCCCCCGGATCGACCTGCGCGGCCGGGTCGGGGAAGCGCTCCAGCGCGGTCAGCACGGTGGCGCCGGCCGGGGTGTCCAGGTGGACCCGGTCGCCGTGGCGCGCGATGTCGTAGCCGCTGCGGACGCCGTCGGTCTCCAGGACCACCCGGGTGGGCGTCGCCGAGACGAGCGTGGTGCCCGGGTGGCCCTCGGCGACCAGCCCGGCCCGGCCGAACCGGTAGCGGACCTCGTACACGGTGGCGTCGGCGGCGGCGTACCGCTTGCTCTGCGGCTGCGAGGGCAGGTTGCGCCAGCCGGAGGGCAGCGCCGAGCCGACGCGGCGTTCGGCGGCGTCGGCCAGCGCAGCGGCGAGGGCCGCCGCCGCGTCCCCGCCGGGGGCGGGGGCGAGACCGGCGGCGTGCTCGGCCAGGAAGGCGGTGTGCACCCGGCCGGCCAGGAAGGCGGGGTGGCGCAGCGCCGCGACGAGCAGGTCCCGGTTGGTGACCGGCCCGTGGATCCGGGCCCGGGTGAGCGCGTCGGCGAGCCGGCGGGCGGCGGCGGCCCTGGTCGGCGCCCAGGCGACGACCTTGGCGAGCATCGGGTCGTAGTGCGCGCCGATCACGCTGCCGGCCGCCACCCCGGAGTCCAGGCGCAGCCCGGTGTCACCGTCGGCAGTAGCGAACTCGACGGTGGTGCCGGGGAGTTCGAGACGGTGCAGGGTGCCGGTCTGCGGCTGCCAGTCGCGCGCCGGGTCCTCGGCGTAGAGGCGGGCCTCGATGGCGTGGCCGCGCGGGGCGGGCGGTGCCGGGGCGGGCAGCGGTTCGCCCTCGGCGACGCGCAGTTGGAGCGCGACCAGGTCGAGCCCGGTGACGCACTCGGTGACGGGGTGCTCGACCTGGAGGCGGGTGTTCATCTCCAGGAAGTGGAACCGGCCGTCGGGGGCGAGCAGGAACTCCGCCGTGCCGGCGCCGGTGTAGCCGATCGCCCGGGCGGCGGCGACGGCGGCCGCGTGCAGCGCGGTGCGCACCTCCTCGTCGAGGCCGGGGGCCGGGGCCTCCTCGATGACCTTCTGGTGGCGGCGCTGCAGCGAGCAGTCGCGTTCGCCGACCGCCCACACCGTGCCGTGCGTGTCGGCGAGCAGCTGGACCTCGACGTGCCGCCCGGTGGGCAGGTAGCGCTCGCAGAACACCTCGTCCGAGCCGAAGCTCCTGGCCGCCTCGGCGCGGGCCTCGGCCAGTCGGGGCGCGAGTTCGTCCAGCCGGTGGACCACCCGCATGCCGCGCCCGCCGCCGCCCGCGGCCGCCTTCACCAGCAGCGGCAGGTCGGCCTCGACGGGGTCGGTGAGGGCCTCCAGTACGGGCACGCCGGCGGCGGCCATCAGGCGCTTCGCGGCGGTCTTGGAGCCCATCGCGGCGATCGCGGCCGGGGGCGGGCCGATCCAGGTCAGGCCCGCGTCGAGCACCGCCTGCGCGAACTCCTCGCTCTCGGAGAGGAATCCGTAGCCGGGGTGGACGGCGTCGGCCCCGGCGGCCAGCGCGGCCTTGACGATCAGGTCGCCGCGCAGATACGTGTCGGCGGGTGCCGCGCCGGGGAGCCGGACGGCGGCGTCAGCCTCCCGGGTGTGCGGGGCGTCGGCGTCCGGGTCGGCGTAGACGGCGGTGGTGGCGATGCCGAGGCTCCGGCAGGTGCGGAACACCCGGCGGGCGATCTCGCCCCGGTTGGCGACCAGCAGGTTGGCGATCACGTCGGTCCCTCTCAGAGTCGGATCACATGCGGAAGACGCCGTAGCCGCGCGCGCCCTCGACGGGCGCGTTGTGGATCGCGGAGAGGCACAGGCCGAGCACGGTCCGGGTGTCGCGGGGATCGATCACCCCGTCGTCGTAGAGCCGGCCGGAGAGGAAGGCGGGCAGCGACTCCGCCTCGATCTGCTGCTCGACCATCGCCCGGATCGCGGCGTCCGCGTCCTCGTCGTAGGGCTGCCCCTTGGCCGCCGCGGACTGCCGGGCCACGATCGACAGCACCCCGGCGAGCTGCTGCGGTCCCATCACGGCCGACTTGGCGCTCGGCCAGGCGAACAGGAACCGCGGCTCGTAGGCCCGCCCGCACATGCCGTAGTGACCGGCCCCGTAGGAGGCGCCCATCAGCACCGACAGGTGCGGCACCGTGGAGTTGGCGACGGCGTTGATCATCATCGCGCCGTGCTTGATGATGCCGCCCTGCTCGTAGTCCTTGCCGACCATGTAGCCGGTGGTGTTGTGCAGGAACACCAGCGGGATGTCGCGCTGGTTGGCCAACTGGATGAACTGGGCGGCCTTCTGCGACTCCGGGCTGAACAGCACGCCCTGGGCGTTGGCGAGGATGCCGACCGGGTAGCCGTGCAGCCTGGCCCAGCCGGTGGCGAGACTGGTGCCGTAGAGCGGCTTGAACTCGTCGAAGTCCGATCCGTCGACGATCCGGGCGATCACCTCGCGCGGGTCGAACGGGATCTTGAGGTCGCCCGGAACGATGCCGAGCAGTTCCTCCTCGGCGTACTTCGGCGGCTCGGCGAGCGGGTCGGCGCCGGGGCCGTGCCGGCGGTGGTTCAGCCGGGCGACGATCCGCCGCGCCAGCCGCAGCGCGTCCGGTTCGTCCACCGCGAAGTGGTCGGCCAGGCCGGAGGTGCGGGCGTGCATCTCGGCGCCGCCGAGCGACTCGTCGTCGGACTCCTCGCCGGTGGCCATCCTGACCAGGGGCGGGCCGCCCAGGAAGACCTTGGCCCGCTCCTTCACCATCACGGTGTGGTCGGACATCCCCGGCACGTAGGCGCCGCCGGCCGTGGAGTTGCCGAACACCACGGCCACGGTGGGGATGCCCGCCGCGGAGAGCCGGGTGAGGTCGCGGAAGAGCGCGCCCCCGGGGATGAAGATCTCCTTCTGGCTGGGCAGGTCGGCGCCGCCGGACTCGACCAGGTTGACCACCGGGAGCCGGTTCCGCAGCGCGATCTCGTTGGCGCGCAGGGCCTTGCGCAGCGTCCAGGGGTTGCTGGCCCCGCCGCGTACGGTGGGGTCGTTGGCCGTGATGAGGCACTCGACGCCCTCGATCACGCCGATCCCGGTGACGAGCGCCGCGCCGACCGGGTAGTCACTGCCCCAGGCGGCGAGCGGGGAGAGTTCCAGGAACGGCGAGTCCTGGTCGATCAGCAGCTCGATCCGCTCGCGCGGCAGCAACTTGCCCCGGCCGCGGTGGCGTTCGACGTACTTGGGGCCGCCGCCGGCCAGTGCCTTGGCGTGTTCGGCGTCCAGTTCGGTGAGCTTGGCGAGCATCGCGGCCCGGTGCTCGGCGTAGTCGGCGCCGGCCGGGTCGAGGCGGGTGGGCAGGACGGTCACAGCAGCGCCTCCGGGATGTCGAGGTGGCGGGAGCGCAGCCACTCCCCCAGCGCCTTGGCCTGCGGGTCGAAGCGGTGCTGGGCGGCGACGCCCTCGCCGAGCAGGCCGGTGATGGTGAAGTTGACCGCGCGAAGATGCGGGAGGAGCTGCCGACCGATCGGCAACCCGGCTGTCTCCGGCAGGAGTTCGCGCAGCAGATCGACGGTGAGGGTGTGCGCGAGCCAGCGCCAGCCGTCCGCGCCGCGGGCCCAGACCCCGAGGTTGGCGTCACCGCCCTTGTCGCCGCTGCGGGCGCCGGCCACCCGGCCGAGCGGTGCCCGCGCGGTCGGGCCGGGCGGCAGCGGCGCCGGCAGGTCCGGGCCCGGCTCCGACGGCCGGGTCGACGGCTCCGCCGGGGCGGTGACCGGCGCGGGCGGTACGGCGACCCGCCGCCCGTCCGGCAGGACCGCGGTGTGCTCCACCGCCTTGGCGTCGACGTACGCGGCGGTGAAGACCCCGTACGGCGATCCCGCCCCGGGCGGCGCGGTGAGATGGAAGCCGGGGTAACCGGCCAGCCCCAACTCCACCGCCGCCTTGCCGAGTTCGCGCCCGACCTTGGCCGGATCGCGGTCCCGGGCGGTGAGCCGCAGCAGCGCCGAGGCGCTCTCCTCGGTGGCGGCGTCGGGGTGGTCGGTGCGGGCGAGCGTCCACCGGAGTTCGGCGGGGCGGGCGTCCGGCGGCAGGGCCTCGGCCAACTGCCGTTGGACCAGGTCGGCCTTGGCCTCGATGTCCAGGCCGGTCAGGACGAACACCACCTCGTTGCGGTGGCCGCCGAGCCGGTTCAGCCCGACCTTCAGGGTCGGCGGCGGCGCCTCGCCCCGCACGCCGTGGATCCGGACCCGGTCCGGCCCCTCCTCGGCGAGCCGCACGGTGTCCAGCCGGGCCGTGACGTCCGGTCCCAGGTAGCGCGCGTCGCCCGTCTCGTAGAGGAGTTGGGCGGTGACGGTACCGGTGGTGACGGCGCCGCCGGTGCCCGGATGCTTGGTGATGACGCTGGAGCCGTCCGCCGCCAGCTCCGCGATCGGGAAGCCGGGCCGGGTGACGTCGTGCTCGCGGAAGAACGCGTAGTTGCCGCCGGTCGCCTGCGCCCCGCACTCCAGCACGTGCCCGGCCACCACGGCGCCGGCCAGCTCGTCCAAGTCCCCCGGCCCCCAGCCGAACCGGGCGATCGCCGGGCCGACGACCAGCGCCGCGTCGGTGACCCGGCCGGTGACCACCAGGTCGGCCCCGGCGGTCAGGCACTCGGCGATCCCGAAGGCGCCCAGATAGGCGTTGGCGGCCAGCAGTCCCTCGGGAAGGCCGAGTTCGGCCCGCCGGGGCAGCAGGTCGTCACCCTCGACATGGGCGACGGCGGGATCGAGCCCCTGACGTCGCGCCAGTTCGCGGATGGCGTCCGCGAGTCGGGCCGGATTGAGGCCACCGGCGTTGACCACGATCCGCACCCCGCGCTCCAGCGCCAGGCCGAGGCACTCCTCCAACTGCCGCAGGAACGTCCTCGCGTAGCCGAGCGAGGGGTCCTTCAGTCGGTCCCGGGCCAGGATGAGCATGGTGAGCTCGGCCAGGTAGTCCCCGGTCAGGACGTCCAGCGGCCCGCCCGTGAGCATCTCGCGCACCGCCGAGAAGCGGTCCCCGTAGAAGCCCGAGGCATTGCCGATCCGCAGTACCGAACGCGACCCCACAGGTGCGCCTCCCCTACCGGTGGCCCCGCACTCGCCACGCTTGCCGTCGGGCAGCAGCGTGGCACCGGCACGGAGAAAAAGCAATCATGCCTGCTTGTTTTTCGCCGACACCGCCGACCGATGGCGCGATGACTGCCGGCGATGGTCGGCGGTCGCGGCCTCGTTCTCCCGGGTGCGTCCCGAGGGCCACGAGATGCCCGCCGGGGCACGCACTCCCGGTCTGCGGCACGGCCTCGCCAGGGCGTCAGGCGGAGTCCGGGAGCGCGGCCTCCTCGGGCCGGTCCCGCCTCGCGTGGGCCGGGTCGGGAGCCGGGCGGCGGGTGCGTTCGGCCCAGGCGGCCACCGGCGGGCCTGCCGCGCCCAGGGCCGCGAAGAACACGCCGAGCAGCAGCCAGCCCGCGTGCCCGAGGCCGAGGACCGCGGTCGTCAGGACCAGCGGAGCCAGCGCCTGCCCGGCGGCGAAGCCGATGCCGAGGAAGCCCTGGTACTGCCCCTGGGCGTGGTCGGGGGCCAGGCCGAAGCCGAGCGCGAAGCCGCCCGAGGACTCCCACACCTCGCCGAGGCTGTGCACCGCGACGGCGAGGAGGGCGAGCGCCGGCGCGACCCAGACCGGAACGTCCGCGGTCAGGGCCATCAAGGGGCAGCTGACCAGGAAGAGCAGCCCCGCCAGCCGGAACGCCCGGCCGCCCTGGCGCGGCGTCTCCACCCGGGAGCCGATCCTGCTCTGGAGCAGGACGCACACCCCGCTGTTGGCCGCGTAGACCGCCGCCACCGTCCAGCGCGGCGCGTCGGTGTGGGCGGAGAGCCAGATCGGCAGCAGCAGGGAGACGGTCTGGTACTGCAGGCCCATCGCACCGTAGAGCACGACGAAGGACACGTACGGGCGGTCGGCCAGGACGGCCCAGCGGTGGTGCTCCTCGGGCCGGGGCAGCGGCCGGTAGTTCGGGACGCCGACCAGGGCGACGAGGCCGGCGCCGGCGAAGCTGGCGGCGTTGGCGAGGATGAGCGCGGTGTACGCCGCGCGGGTGTCGACCGAGACGGCGAAGGCCGCGCCCAGGGTGCCCAGGACCACGCCGAGGTTGACGAAGGTGCGGAGCCTCGCCCGGAAGGCGGCCGGGCGTTCCCCGCCGGTCCGGGCGATGAGCGCACCGCCCGCGGCGCCGCCCGCGGTTGCCGCCAGCCGGTCCAGGGTGGCGATGAGCGTGAAGGTGGCCCAGTCCTGGATGAACACGAAGGCGGCCATCGTCACGGCCTGCAGCGCGAGGGCCGTCAGCCAGACCGTGCGCGGGCCGTACCGGTCGGCCAGGTTCCCGGCCGGGATCCCGGCCAGCAGCCCGACCAGACCGGCGACCGTGAGGCCGGCGCCGACCTGGGCGGCGGGCAGGTGGACCACCAGCGTGAAGTAGAGCACCGCGGCGGTGTTGAACAGCCCGTTGCCCACCCGGCTGACGAAGCTCGCGAGGATGAGGGCGCGCTGCGGGCGGCTCGACTCCGGCGCGGTGGACGTCCGTGGGCCGAAACTCTTCCCGATGATCATGCGGCCCAGGCTAACAGCGCCCTGACGAGCGCCTTTCGGACCGCTCGGAGCGCTCGGACCGGTCGGACCCGGGAGCAGGGGGCGCTCCCGGGTCCGTCCCGCGTGCGGTCAGCGGGCTGTCAGCAAGGATCGGCGGAGATCAACGCCCCTGGAGGGACTTGACGTTGTCGCCGAAGCTCCAGCCCTTCGAGCCGTCCCAGTTGACCGACCACGTCATGAGCCCCTTCAGCGAGCCGCTGAAGGCGTTCCACGACTGGCTGACCAGGCCCGGCGCCATGTAGCCGCCGCCCGCGCCGGGCTGGGCCGGCAGACCGGGCACCTGCTTGTCGTAGGGCACCTTGATGGTGGTGCCCTGGATGGTCAGGCCGTTGTTCAGGCAGGTGGTCTGCGCGGTGAAGCCCTGGACGGTGCCCGCCTGGTAGGAGTCGCCGGAGCAGCCGTACATGCTGCCGTTGTAGTACTGCATGTTCAGCCACCAGAGGCGGCCGTTGTCGACGTACTTCTTGATGATCGGCAGGTAAGAGCCCCAGATCGACCCGTAGGTGACGCTTCCGCCGGTCACGTAGGCGGTCTCGGGGGCCATCGTCAGGCCGAAGCCCGCGGGCATCTGCGCCAGCACACCGTCGATGATGCGGATCAGGTTGGACTGGGAGGCGGACAGCGTGGTGATGCTGCCGCTGCCGGACAGACCGGTCTCGATGTCGATGTCGATGCCGTCGAAGTTGTACTTCTTGAGGATCGGCACGACGGTCGCCACGAACTTGTCGGCGACGGTGCTGGAGCTCAGGTCGATGCCCGCGGCGGCGCCGCCGATCGACATCAGGAGCGTCGCGCCGGCGGCCTTGGCCTGGCACATCTCGGCGGGGGTCGAGACCTTGACGCCGGCGTCCATGCCGTCCTGCCACAGGACGGTGCCGTCCGAGAGGATCACCGGGAACGCGGCGTTGATGACGTTGTAGCCGTGCGCGGCGATCCGGCTGTCCGTGATGGGCACCCAGCCCATGCCCGGGTGGACGCCGTTCGCGGCACCGTCCCAGTTCTCCCAGTAGCCCTGGAGGACCTTGCCCGAGGGCTTCGGCTTCGTCGGGCAGGTGTCACCCGGCGGCGTCGTGGTCGGCGGGGTGGTGGTCGGCGGCGTCGCGGTCGGCGGGGCGGTCGTCGGCGGCGTCGTCGTCGGCGGAGCGGTGGTCGGCGGAGCGGTGGTCGTCGGGGTCGCGGTCGGCGTGGGGCTGCTGCCGCCGGGACCGGCGAGCGACACGTCGTCCGCGTAGAACGCCGGCTGCCCGTACCACCCGTGCAGGTAGACGGTCACCGAGGTGGTGGTCGCGCCGGTGGTGAAGCCGACGCTGAGCTGGCTGTACGTCGCGCTGTTCGGCGTCCAGGTGGACGGCGCCGTGGTGATGCCGGAGCCGGTGGCGCCCAGGTAGACGTAGCTGCCCTGGACGTAGGCGCTCAGCGTGTACTGGGAGTTGGGCTGCACGCTGACGGTCTGGGTGCACTGGGCGTTGTCCAGGCCGGTCGGCGTGGCCTTGAGCGCGGAGGTGCCGGAGTGGACCGGGCTGCCGACGGCCGCGCCGGAGCCGCCGGTGCAGGTCCAGTCGGAGAGTCCGTTCTCGAACCCCGGGTTGGTCACCAGGTTGGTGGTGGCCGCCCCGGCCGTGACGGAGCCGGTCAGGGCGAGTCCGGCCCCGATGACGGCGGCGACGCTCACCCCGGCGAGGGAACGCATCATGACGGTCTGTCCGTGCCCGGGCCGCCCGGCCCGCGACGCGCGTGCCGCGGTCGCCCGCTGGAGGCCGGGAGCTCCGAGCGGCTCGCTCCCGGTCCGGTCGCCTCCGAGGCGACCGTGGTCCTGGCTGGGTCGGGGCTCGCCCGACGGACGTGGCGTACGCGACCTTCGACGGATCATGCGGTGCTCCCTTTCCCGCCGAGCGTCATGGACATGACCGACGCGTGGGGGCGCGACGCCCGGCTCTGGGTGAGGTGGGGACATGTGGGGCTGTGCCGAACCGGATCGTAGGAGGGGCGGCAAGGCCCGTCAATAGGTCTGGACCAATTGCCCGGTGACGGCGGAACACCGGCTCTCCGACTTTCGACAGAGCCGCAGCTCATCCCCAGGTCGCACAAGGACCCGCGGCACCGCCCCCGACAATGGGCCGATGGCCCCCCTCTCCCGCAACCCGTTCACGGCCCCCGGCGAACCGGGCCGGGGGCTGTGGCGCGCCCTCGCGGAGACGACCGGCGGCGCGGCGCTGATGCTCCTCACCCAGCTGATCCTGGGCGGCCGCGGCCCGGCCGGCGAGATCCAGCTCCTCCTCGGTACCGTCGTCCTCGTCCTGCTCGCCGTCCGCCGCCGCTTCCCCGTACTGAGCCTGCTGGGCACCTCCGTCGTCGTCGGGCTGCTGCCCCCCGCCGGGCTGCCGGCCGCCGTGACCGCGTACACCTCCGCGGCCTGGCCGGCCCGGCGGGCGGCCCGCCTGAACACCCTGCGGGCGATCAACGCCCAGTAGCGCCCGGCCGCGACGGCTCCCGTCAGTCAGCCCCGCCGGTTCGGCCGCGCCCCGGTCGCCGCACCCGGCCGGGGCGCGAGAGCATCGAGGAGGCCCCGGGTGCGGGCGCCGTCGAACCGCGGCGGTGCCGCGGATCGTTCCTCCTGCCGTACGCCCCCGCGGACCGCGACCGGTCGGGCGGCGACGGCGCCCGACCGGTGCCGCCCCGCCACGCGGCGGCAGAACCGAACCGACAGGCTGGAGTCCCCGTGCGCGTCAGCGTCTGCATCCTGCCCGACCGGCCGTTCCCCGAGGCGGCCCCGCTCTGGCGGCGCGCCGAGGAGCTGGGCTTCCACGCCGCCTACTCCTACGACCACCTCACCTGGGGCGGCCTGCCGGACGGCGCCTGGTACGGCGCCGTGCCCACCCTGGCGGCCGCCGCCGGGGCCACTTCCCGGATCCGCCTCGGCACGCTGGTGTCCTCGGCGAACTTCCGCCACCCCGTGCCGCTCGCGCAGGACGTCATGACGCTGGACACCATCAGCGGCGGCCGGTTCGTCCTCGGCTACGGCGCCGGCGCGCCCGACGCCGACGGCATCGTGCTCGGCCAGGGCGCGCCCGACACGGGCTGGTCGGTGAAGGAGCGCGGCGGCCGGTTCCGCGAGTCGGTGGAACTGCTGGACCGCCTGCTCACCGGGGCGCCCGAGGGCCGGCCGCGGACCACCTTCCGCGGCCGCTACTTCGACGCGATCGACGCCCGGCTGGAGCCCGGGTGCGTCCAGCGGCCCCGGGTGCCGTTCCTGCTGGCGGCGACCGGACCGCTCGGCATGCGCACCGTGGCGCGGTACGGCGCGTCCTGGGCCGTCACCGACGACGCGGAGCTGCCGAAGGACACCCTCACCGAGGCCTCGACCTGGGCCGGCCTCGCCCAGCGGCTGGAGAGTCTCGACGCGGCCTGCGAGCAGGAGGGCCGTGACCCGAAGTCACTCGGCCGCACCCTGCTGACCGGGTTCTCGCCGCTGCCCACCATGCGCTCGGCGGCGGCCTTCGAGGAGGTCGCGGGGCGCTGCGCGGAGCTCGGCTTCACCGAGCTGGTGGTCCACCACCCGCGCGAGTCCGGGCCGTTCGCCACGCCCGCGCACGTCCTGGAGGAGATCGCGCCCGCCCACCGCGGCGCCGCCCGGCTGCCCTGACCGCGGACCCGCTCCACGGCTACCGCAACGACGCCATCCAGGCCTCGACCTCGTCCGCCTGGCGCGGCAGGCCCGAGGACAGCCACTGCGCGCCGTCGGTAGTGATCAGGAAGTCGTCCTCGATCCGGACGCCGATCCCGCGCAGTTCCTCGGGGACGGTCAGATCGTCGGGCTGGAAGTACAGTCCGGGCTCGACGGTCAGCACCTGGCCGGCCTCCAGGACGCCGTCCAGGTAGGCCTGGCCGCGGGCACCGGCGCAGTCGTGGCAGTCCAGGCCCAGCATGTGCCCCGAGCCGCAGACGGTGAAGCGGCGGTACCGGCCGGACTCGGCGAGGGACGGCCCGCCGTCCGGCGCCAGGCCCCAGGCGTCGAGCCCTTCCGCGATCACGCGCATCGCCGCGTCGTGGAAGGCCCCGTAGCGGGCGCCGGGCCGCAGGGCCGCGATCCCCGCCGACTGGGCGGCGAAGACCAGGTCGTACACCCGGCGCTGGACATCGGTGTAGTGGCCGGAGACCGGCAGCGTCCGGGTGACGTCGCCGGTGTAGAAGGAGTCGGCCTCGACCCCGGCGTCCAGCAGGAGGAGGTCGCCGTCCCGCACCGGGCCGTCGTTGTGCATCCAGTGCAGGACGCAGGCGTGCGCGCCGGCCGCCGCGATGGTCTCGAAGCCCAGGCCGTAACCGTCCAGCCGGGCACGGCGGTTGAAGGTGCCCTCGATCCAGCGCTCGCCCCGCGCGAGGCCCGTGGCATGGCGCAGCTCGCCGACCACGTCGTGGAACCCGGCCACCGTGGACCGGACGGCCGTGCGCAGCTGCTCGACCTCCCAGGCGTCCTTGACCAGCCGTGACTCCGCCAGGAAGGTCAGCAGTTCGGCCTCCGCCCGGTGGGCCGGCCGGACCAGTGCGTCGACGAGCGCGTCCTCGCCGCGCACCACCCGGGTCGGGACGTGTCCGGCGAGCGCCCGCTCCAGGTCGTCCCGGGCGGCGGCCCGGACACCGATCGCGTCGGCGGTCTCCGACAGCGTCCGGCGCCGGCCGACCCAGAACTCGCCGTGCCGGCGGCTGCTGTGGAACTCGGCGCCGTTCGGCCCGCCGTCGCGCGGCGACCGCGGCCGGGTGAACAGGGTGACCTCGTGCCCGGTCCCGGTGGGCTCGAAGAGGAGGACGCTGTCGGGGACGGCACTCGTGCCCTGCTCCGCGGTGAGGTGGACGAACGCGGAATGCGGCCGGAACGTGTGGTCGAAGTCGTTGCTGCGGACCTTGAGCCCGCCCGAGGGGACGACGATCCGCTCCCCCGGGAACCGCTCGGAGAGCGCCGCGCGCCGCGCGGCGGCGAAGGCCGCACCGGGCAGCAGCGGCAGCGTCGTCCCGGTGTCGGCCCAGCCGTGGTGGAACCACTCGGCCTGCGCGGCCGGCACCGCGCGGTCCTGCGCCCCGGCTCCGCGCGTCCCGCCCTGCTGCTCCACCCGTCGTCTCCGCTCGCCGTAGTCCGCCGCACGCCCGCTGCACGTCGGCCGCACGTCGGCCGCACGGGGAAACTACCATTTCACATGTCACACATCCATACCTCCGGGCAGAAGCCCCCGTACCCCGAGGAGGCGCCCGGGGCTACACCGGCGTCTCACGGCCGGACTGGACGGTCGGAATCCGCTGGGTGAAGAACAGCGCCACGACGGCGGTCAGGGCGAGGATCGCGAGGGCCGCCCGCAGACCGTCCAGCCGAGCGGCCGCGTTGGCGTCGAGCGCCGCCCGCGCGACCTCCGGGCTCGTGCCCGCCTCGTCCAGCGCCGCCGTGAGCTGGACGTCCGACAGGAAGGGCGCGCCGCTCTCCAGTTGGACGGCCGCCCGGTCCGCGACCTCGGCCGGGACCGCCGGGTTCTGCTCGACGGCGGTCAGGAACGAGGCCGTCAGGGCGGCGATCATGATCGACCCGGCGAGCGCGGTACCGATCGAGGACCCGAGGTTGGTCACGGCGTTCTGGATGCCGCCGACCTCCGCGCTCTGCTCGTCCGGCACGGCCGACACGGTGACCGCGCCGAGCTGTGAGGCCATCGCGCCCATCCCGAGGCCGATCAGCAGCAGGGGCAGGGTGACGATCTCCGCACCCGCGTCCGCGTCGAGCGCGGCGAGCAGGCTGACGGCGCCCGCGAGCAGGGCCAGCGTCCCCAGCCGTACCACCCGGCGCGGTGAGACGTCCGGGAACAGGCGCGGGATCAGGACCGCGGCGGCCAGCAGCGTCAGCGAGAGCGGCAGCAGCCAGACGCCGGTCCGCAGGGCGGACAGGCCGAGGGCGACGGACAGGTAGAGCGGGACGACGAAGAACACGCCCATCTGGATGAAGTACTGGAAGAAGAACATCGTCAGACCGCCGGTGAGCCGGCGGTTGCCGAGCAGGTCCGGGTCGATGAGCGGCTCCCCGCCGCGCTCCACGACGCGCGTCTCCCAGTGCAGGAAGAGCCGGATCAGCAGCACACCGGCCAGCAGCAGCCACACGGTGAGCGAGATGCCGAGCCAGCCGGGCGCACCCGGCTTGGGCACGAACCACCCCCAGGAGCTGGAGCGCAGCACCCCGAACACGAAGACCCCGAGCCCGAGCGCGGACAGCAGGGCGCCGACCAGGTCGAGCCCGGCCCGGTCGGCGGGCGGGGCGTCGGCGAGCCGGCGGGCGAACACGAGGATGGCGAGGACGATGACGACCTCGCCGGCGAAGACCCAGCGCCAGGAGAAGTACGTCGTCGCGACACCGCCGATGAGCGGCCCCAGCGCGATCGCCACCGCCCCCGCCGCGGCGACGAACCCGTAGGCGGCCGGTCGGCGCCCGGCGGCGAAGTTGCCGGCCACCAGTGCCACGATCGCCGGGAGGATGAGGGCCGCCCCGACCCCCTCCAGGAAGGACCAGCCGAACAGCAGCACGGCCAGGTCGGGGGCGAGCGAGGTGGTCAGGGAACCGCAGCCGTAGATGACGCAGCCGATCATGAACGCCCGTCGCCGGCCGATGAGCTTCCCGACCTTGCCGCCCGGGATCATGAACATCGCCATCACGAGCGTGTACGCCGTGATGGCGCCCTGGATCCCGGCCACCGTCGTCCCGACGTCGTCGGCCACCGTCGCGATGGAGACGTTCATGACGGAGCTGTCGAGCGCCATCAGGAACTGGCCGGCCGCGAGGGTCGGCAGGACGAACCCGCCGACCGCGGAGAAAGTGCCTGCGCTGGGTGCCATGGGCCGCATCGTCGCAGCGGCGGCGGGACGCGGCCACCCGGGAGTCGGCCGGTCGGACCGGGTCGGCGGTGCGGCGCGCCGGGCGCGCCGCACCCGGGGTCAGACCACGTCCCGCCCGCGCAGCGTCCCCGCGCACAGGGCCCAGATGATGAAGATGTTCACGGCGATCAGCACGATGGCCCAGAACGGGTAGTACGGCAGCCAGAGGAAGTTGGCGATCAGGCTGAACCCCGCCAGGACGACGCCGACGGCGCGCGCCCAGACGGCTCCGGTGAACACCATGACCCCGGCCAGCACGACGAGGAGGCCGAGGATGAGGTGGATCCAGCCCCAGCCGGTCAGGTTGAAGCGGAACACGTAGTCGTTCGTCCGGACGAACAGGTCGTCCTTGGCGATGGCCGCGATCCCCTCGAAGATCGCCATCGTCCCGCCGAAGACCATCAGGATCCCCGCGAGCACGATCCACCCGGATCGCAGCAGGTGCCCCGAGGAGCGCGCGGGCGCTGCCGGATCGGCGCCGGCGGGCGGCGGCTGGGGCGGGTTGAGATTGCCGGCCATGAGGGCCTCCGAACTCTCGGGGAGCCGGCAGGCCCATGGGTCCGGACCCGGCGGCGGCTCCACGTTCCAGCGTTCCACACCCCCGCCGCGGGCGCGCCCCGTGCCGGGGCCCCGGCCGCCACCCGTACGGCCGTTCCCGCTGGTGGGCCGGGGCGTGCGCGGCTCTGCTGGGGAGGAGCTGTCACCACGTGCGCTCCCCGGCGGGGCACGCGTCCGACCCCAGGGAGAGTGCGATGGCCCCGACGGATTCCGGAGCGGATCCCACCGGAGCGAACGGAGCCGAACCGCCCGGCGACCGGCCTCCGCACCCTGCTCCGCCGCCGGCTGCCGCCGCCCCGGAGCCACCGACACGACCTGCGGTGGAACCACCACCGAGGCCCGCGCCGCAACCGCCGGACGAGGTCGAGCACCTGAAGGCCCGGATCGCCGCGCTGGAGCGCACCGCCCCGCCCCGCCACCGGGAACACCACCGGCTGCGGACCTCCGGATCCGTGGTGGTCATCGTCATCGCGTCGCTGCTCTCGCTGATCTCCGTCCTCGCGGTCTGGACGAGCGACATCGTCGGCAACACCGACCGCTACGTCTCCACGGTCGCGCCACTGGCCACCGATCCGGCGGTGCAGGACGCCGTCACCACCCGGGTCACCCAGGTCGTCCTGGACCAGATCGACGTGAACGGGCTGGTCAAGCAGCTCTCCGACGCGGCCGCCGAGCAGGGCGTGCCGGCCCCGCTCGCGACCCTGATCGGCGGTCTGAGCGGGCCCATCACCAGCGGCCTCAACGACCTGGTGCACACCACCGTCGACCGGGTGGTGACCAGCAGTGCCTTCGAGTCGATCTGGGTCGACGCCAACCGGCTGATCCACACCGCCCTCGACAAGGCCCTCACCGGCAAGGGCGGCGGCGCGGTGACGCTGACCAACAATCAGGTCGGCATCGACATCGCGCCGATCGTGGCGAAGGTGAAGACCGAGCTGGTGGACGCCGGCCTCGGGATCGCTTCCAAGATCCCGGAGGTCCACACCGACTTCGTGGTCTTCCAGTCCGAGGACATCGGCAAGGTCAAGACGTACTTCCGGCTGCTGGAGATCATGGGCTCGTGGCTCCCGGTGGTGACCGTCCTGGTGGCCGCCGGCGGCGTCTTCCTCGCCTCCAACCGGCGCCGCGGCCTGGTCGGCGCGGCCGTCGGCGTGGCGCTCGCCATGCTGCTGCTCGGCATCGTCCTGACCGTCTTCCGCGCGTACTACCTCGACCGCCTGCCACCGGGCGCGAACCAGGCCGCCGCGGGCGCCGTGTACGACACCCTGATCCGGTTCATGCGCGCGAGCATCCGGGTGGTCTTCGCGGTGGCGGTCGTCACCGCCCTGGGCGCGCTCCTGATCGGGCCGTCCCGCGCCGCCGTCGCGATCCGCACCGCCTGCCGCCGGATGGTCGACGCCCTGCGCGAGGTGCTGTTCGGCATCGGGATGCGGCTGGGCCCGGTCGGCCCGTTCGTCCACCGTTTCAAGCGGTGGATCGGCGCCCTGATCCTCGCCGTGGCGGCGGTCGTCCTGGCCACCTGGAACTACCCGACCACGGCGGTGGTCCTGTGGATCACCCTGGTGGTCCTGCTCGCCTTCCTGATCCGGGAGTTCCTCGACACCGGCCCGGGCCCGGGCACCGTCACCGGCCCGGACGGAGCCCCGGGCCCCGGGCCCGGCACCGTCTCCGGTACCGGGCCGCCGACCCACGCCTGAGCGCCCGCCGCCCGGCTCCCGGGCCGCCCCGCCGGGCCGGGATGCGCGGTGCGGCGGGCACTGCTGGAATGGCAGGAGCGGGAGCCGCCCGCGGCGGACGCCGTCCGCCGCGCGCCGCCCTCCCGGGCGCGTACCGCCACGGCATCGGCCGACAGCCTCCGCCCGGCCGACCGGAGAGGACCCGACATGAGCGACGAGCTGAACGAGACCGGACCGATCGACTACATCGTCGTCGAGTTCCCCGGCAGCCGGATGACCGGGGAAGGGCTGCCACTGCTGGTCGACCTGGTCGACCGGGGCATCATCCGGATCCTCGACCTGACCTTCGTCCGCAAGGAGACGGACGGCTCGGTCACCGGCCTCGAACTCGCCGACCTCACCGGTGACGGCCTGCTCGACCTCGCCGTCTTCGACGGCGTCTCCTCCGGCCTGCTCGACGAGGAGGACCTCGCCGACGCCGCCGCCGTCCTGGAGCCGGGCAGCTCCGCCGCCGTCCTCGTCTACGAGAACGTCTGGGCCGGCCCGCTGGCCGCCGCCCTCCGGCGCAGCGGGGCGCGGCTGGTCGCCGACGGTCGCATCCCGGTCCAGGCGATCCTCGCCTCCCTCGAAGCGGCCGAGGGCAAGGACGGACGCTGAACCCGTCCTGCCCGCCCGCTCGCCCCACCCCGAAGGTCAAGGAGGTTTCGCCATGCCAGGACTCCTTCGCGGCGTCGCCCGAACCGCCGTCGTCGCCGGTACGGCGACCGCCGTCTCCAACCGGGTCTCCCGGCGGCAGGCCGGCCGCTGGGCCCAGCAGGAGGCGCCGCAGCCCCAGGCCCAGCCCGCCGCCCCACCGGCGGCGGCCGCCGCGCCGGCCGCCGAGCCCGACGACATGGCCACCCGGCTCGACCAGCTCAAGCAGCTGGCCGAGCTCAAGAACCAGGGCGTGCTCACCGACGCCGAGTTCGCGGCCCAGAAGTCCCGTCTGCTCGGCTCCTGACCGGCGGCGCCGGCCCGCACCCCGGGCCGGCGGCCACGGCGAGGGCGCCTTCGTCCCGGCCGGTGCCCCGACGCAGCCGGTGAACCCCGGTCTGCCGCGACAGGGAGGCGGTCCCATGAGCCGCGAGTACCACTTCCACTGCGAGTACGCCGGCTGCTCGGTCACCGTCGGCATCCACCTGGGCGGCACCCGGGCGGTGGAGCTGCTGGTCGACGGCAAGGAGGTCGCCGCCGAGCGGATCCCCGGCCACCACGCCCAGGTGTGCCCGCTCAGCACCACGCTGCCCACCACCCCGCCGCGCCCGGTCACCGTCGAGGCCGAACTGCCCGGCGCGGTTCGCGGCGCCCCGTCCGCCACCCTGGTCGACGGCGACACCCGGCTGCCGATGCCCGAACGCGAGGTGCCGCGCCGGGCCGGACCGACCGAGGTCTCCTGGTACGGCTGACGGCGCCGGCGGGCGGCATCGGGCCAGGCCGGAGGCGCTCCCCCGGCGGAAGTTAGGGTTCGGATGCGGGCGGCGGACCACCGCCGCCGCGCCCGGACCGCCGAAGGGACCCCGCCCATGCCGACCGCACCCGCCACCGGACCAGCCGTCGCACCGTCACTCGCGCGGTTCGGCCTGGGCACCGCCGCCGTCGGGCGGCCCGGCTACATCACGCTCGGGCGCGAGCTCGACCTGCCGGCCGGGCGCACCGTCGAGGCGATGCGGGAGCGGACGCACGACCTGCTCGACGCCGCCTACGCGGCGGGGGTGCGCTACTTCGACACCGCCCGCTCCTACGGCCGCGCCGAGGAGTTCGTCGGCGGGTGGCTCGCCGCCCGGCCGCGGCTCGCGGCCGAGGTCGTGATCGGCAGCAAGTGGGGTTACACCTACACCGCCGACTGGCGTGCCTCCGGGGTGGCGGTGCACGAGGTCAAGGAGCACTCGACGGCGGTGTTCGACCGTCAGATCGAGGAGACCAGGCAGCTGTTGGGTGGCCTGCCGCAGGTGTACCTGGTGCACTCGGTCACCCCCGACAGCCCGGCGCTCGGCGACCGGGCGCTGCACGAGCGGCTGGCGGCGCTGGCCGCCGAGGGCGTCCGGATCGGCCTGTCCACCAGCGGACCGGCGCAGGCCGCCACCGTCCGGGCGGCCCTGGAGGTGACCGTGGCGGGGCGGCCGCTGTTCGCCGCCGTCCAGTCCACCTGGAACCTGCTGGAGCCGTCCGCCGGGCCCGCCCTGGCCGAGGCGCACGCGGCGGGCTGGCTGGTGGTGGTCAAGGAGGGCATGGCCAACGGCCGGCTCGCCGACCGCAACGCGACCGGGCCCGGGACCGCCGCGCTGCGCGAGCTGGCCGCCCGCACCGGCGCCTCCTGCGACGCGCTCGCCCTCGCCGCGGCCGCCGCCCGGCCCTGGGCCGACATCGTGCTCTCCGGCGCGGCCACCACGGAGCAGCTGGCCTCCAACCTCACCGCGGCCGGGCTCGACCTCGCCGCCGCGGACCTCGCCGCGCTCACCGTGCTCGCCGAGCCCGCGGAGGCGTACTGGCGCAGCCGCGCCGCGCTGCCCTGGGAGTGAGCCCGGGCCGGGCGGGCCGCCGCAGCCGGCCCGGGCCCGCGGCCGGTCAGACGCGGGTGTCCTCCACCACCGGGACGACGCGGTCCGACGCGCCGCCGCCGGCCGCGGCCGGCGCGGTCCGGGCCGCCGGGGCGGCGGGCCGCTCTCCGCAGAAGGCCGGCTCCAGCGCGCTCATCAGCCCCGTCGTGACGGCCCCGTTGTTGGAGGCGTTGGCGAACACCACCACGCTGCGCCGGCCGTCGGGGGTGACGAAGCTCTGGGTCTGGAAGCCCTGGACGATGCCTCCGTGGCCGAGGACGGTCCCGCAGGAGAGCGCGATCTGGCGGATCCCGAGTCCGTAGCCGACCTTCGCCGTGGGCGTGGGGAGGACGGCGGTCAGCTGCCGCAGCGAGTCGTCCGAGACGAGCCCCCCGGCGCGGCCCGCGACCAGCGCGGTGAGGAAGCGGTCCATGTCGGCGGCGGAGGAGATGACGCCGCCGGCGCTCCACAGCCAGGACGCGGTCTGCTCGGTGGAGTCCAGCAGCGGCTTGGCGCGGTCGTCGTTGGTCAGGTAGCCGGTGATGTGCGGGCCCGCGATGCGCTTCTCGGGCACCACGAAGGAGGTCTGCCGCAGCTTCAGCGGCTCGATGATCTGCTCGCGCAGCACGTCGGCGTAGGCCCGGCCGGTGAGGTGCTCGACCGCCATTCCCATCAGTACGTAGTCCGTGTTGGAGTACGCGTACGCCGCCCCCGGGGCGCTCCGCACGCCGTGCTTGACGGAGAGCGCCACCAAGTCCCGCGGTGTGTACACGGCGTTGCGGATGCGCGCCTCGAAGGCGCTCGTGGTCTCCTCGCCGTTCTGTTCGAGCAGGTCGTCGGTGTGGTCGTAGATGCCCGCACGGTGCTGCATCACCTGGCGGCCGGTCATCGTCCAGCCCTCGGGCAGGGTGCCCGGCGGCAGGTAGTCGCGCAGCGGCCTGTCCAGGTCGACGAGCCCCTGTTCGGCCAGGCGCATCACGAGCACGGCGGCGAACATCTTGCTGTTGCTGCCCACCCGGAACTGCCGGTCCGCCCTCATCGAGGCGCCGCCGAGGTCGGCCTTGCCCATCGTCAGCGACCATTCGCGCTCGCCCGGGCCGTGGTCCCTGATCACCGCGAAGGCGCCGGGGGCGCCCGCGTCCAGGGTGTTCCGCAGTGCGGTCCGCACGGCGGTGGTGTCCGGGAGGGGCGGTGCGGCGGCCCGCGGCGCCGCGGCGGCCGCCCCCGTCCCGAGGGCGGTCGTCATCAGCGCGGCGGCGGCCGCCAGTGCTCCGGCACGCGTGAGCCCGATCGTCACCATCGACAAGTCCCCTGTCTCGTTGGCATCCCGCGCGGCGGGTCCGCGCAGACCAAGATCATATCTCCTCTGCGTGACAGATGTTGACTGTCCGTCACCACTCGGGTCGCGCGCCGGAGCATATGGACCGACCCTCGGTCGACGGTCGGTGGCGATGCCATGACAGCGCGCCGCCCACCCTGCGGGCGCGCTCCGGCGCGCAGGGGCACCCGCCTTGCCCGAACGGGCAAACCTAACGTTCGGTCGGCCCTCCGTGTGCGGCGGACCGCCCTCGCCCCGCCGGGCGCCGGACGCCCCCCGTTCACCCGACCGCCACCCGGAGCAGGGCCGCGACCTGCGCGGAAGCCCGGCCGCTCCCGCCGCGCAACGTCTCCGATGGGCACGATCCGCCCAAGTCGGACCATTCCGCCCCTTCCGCCGGCAATCGGCAGCAGTCGGCCGTGAAACCCGCCGGCCCGCCGGACCGGCGAGTGAGCTGCGTCACTTGACGCTCTATGGGCCCCGGGCTTGACTTCGGGGCGACGAGAAAGCGGATCGCGGAATTCAGCGAGTAATCACCGCACACCCGTCGAGCCTTTGCATGATTCGTCCTGTTCACCGTCAGACGGAGGTACTGCCATGAAGCTCGTCCACTTCGTGAAGAAGGTCATGCCGGAGAAGAGCCTGAAGGCCTACGCGTGGTACGGCTGGATCTAGTCGGGTAGTTCGTCTACCGGGCACGGGCCCGGTGAGCTGTCGTCTCACCGGGCCCGTGCCTTTCACCCTTGGAGTTCACCGATGTCCATGTCCAGTACCGGCAGGAGCGCCCGGGCCACCGTCTTCGCACCGCGGATCGAGGAACTTCTCCGCAGGTACCGCGGGGCGGACCTCTTCCGTCTGGAGCACGACACCATCGGGGTCGCCGGCGCCGACCTGATGGACAGCCTGCTCCGCAGCCGGCCCGCGAACGACTCCGAGCGCCCGACCTTCAAGCCCGTCCAGGGCCGGTCCGTCACCCGGACGGACGCGTCCGCGCTCATGCAGGCCGTCTCCGCCGACGTCCGCGCGGCGCTGAAGAAGCCCCTCGGCGACGAGGTCGACCTCACCGGGAAGTGGCCGCACGTCGCGCACGTCTATCTCCGGGATCTCGTCTTCGGCCGGGAGAGCTTCCGTTTCCGCGTCCTGGTGGACCGCCGCCTGGAACTCACGCCGAAATTGACCTGGGCGGCCGTCGCGGCCGGCACCGCCATGCTCGGAAAGCCCGGCACGGAAATCCCGCTGTCCAATCTGGCGGCCCGCGTGCTGGACGCCGAGAGCTATGACGACCGCCGGTATGCGATGTACCTCTACCGGCGGGTCGCCGCCCCGATCTGTTTCACCGTGTCCGCCCTCGTGACGAATGCGCTCTGGCTCGGTTCGCCTTTCGAGGACGGCGTGTCGAACCGGGACGTCCTGCTGGAGTCCCTCCGGCTGCTGCCGCCGTCCTGGAACATCCTGCGGATGGCCTCCCCCGAGTTCACCGCGGTGGACGACCGGATCGGGGCCAAGGACGACCTGCTGATCCTCCCACTGGTGAGCCACCGCGACCCGCGGCTCTGGGAGGACCCGGACAGCTACCGCCCTGAGCGCTGGGCCGACCTCGACCCCGACGACCACCCCGGGTACCTCCCGTTCGGCCATGTGAACGAGCGCTGCTGGGGCCGGCACATGGTGATGCCGCTGGCCGAACGGCTCCTCGACATCGTGCGCCGGGACGGTCTCGTGGTGAACCCGGAGCAGACCGTCGGCAAGGTCGAACTCGACGGCCTGCTCGAAGTCTCCGACGTTCGGCTGGTCCGGCGCTGAGCCGTGCCGTCCGGGCCCGGCCCCTCCCGGTCCCGGACGGCACGGGCCGCCCGCCTCAGCCCCGGGGCGCGCCGGCCAGGAACCGGTGCAGCGAGGCCGTCAGGGCGGTGGCGAAGGCCTCCCGGACCGGTTCGGCCACGCGGTCCAGCGACAGGTAGGGGTTGAGGTCCTCCAACTCGACCAGCAGCAGCTCCCCCTCCGGGGCGCGGCAGGCGTCCACCCGCTGGATCCCGTGGTCGAGCGTGTTCCAGTCGATGAACCCCCGGGCGAAGGCGAGGTCCGCGTCGGTGGGGTGGTACGGCTCCAGGATCCAGCGCCGCTCGGGATCCGGCGCGTACAGCGCGTACTGGAAGGCGTCGTCGACGAAGTAGAACGACACCTCGTAGCGGAAGTCGACGCGCGGCTGGACGAGGATGTCGCCGTACGCGAGGCCGGACAGTCCGTCCGGGTCGACGAAGGCCAGGCCGATGGAGTCGGCGCCGGCCTTCGGCTTGACGGCGTACTGGGCGCAGCCGGGCAGGCGGTCCAGGTCCTCGGGCCGGTCGACGGTGGGGATCACCGGGTGCCCGGCCTCGGTGAGGTCCAGCAGGTACTGCTTGCCGGCCATGTCTCCGCGCCCGGTGAGCGGGTTGTAGACCCGGGTGCCGCGTGCGGCGGCCGCGGCCCGGAAGGCCTCGTACCGCTCCTGGTAGTGCAGGACGGGGCCGCTGTTGCGGACCAGCACGGCGTCGAAGCCGTCCATCAGCGCGGCCGCGTCCAAGGGGTGGCAGAGCGCGATGTCGAAGTCGGCCCGGAGCCGGGCGGAGAGCCGGATGTCCTCGTCGCAGTACCGCCGGCCCCGGGCCTGGTAGGCGAGGTCGGTCACGAACAGAACGCTGGGGCGGGCGGGCACGTGGCGCCTCCTCGGTCGGTGGCGGCCCAACATACCCACCGGCCGGTCCGGGCCCGGCCGGGGCCCCGGGCACCGGTGGCCGCCCGACTCCTTGACGAATCCATGACAGCGGCGCACCATCGTGCTGGCGCGCGCCGCACCTCCTCCCCGTTCCGTCCCTACGGACCCCCCACAGGAGGACAGTCATGCGACTGCCCCGCCGAGGGAAGCCCGCCGCGGTCGCCGCCGCCGTGCTGGCTCTCGCGCTCGCCTCCCCGCTCACCGTCCAGGTCGCCGCCCAGCCGGTCACCGCCGGCCCGGCCGCGGCCCCCGACTCCGCCCGTCAGTACGTCCTCGACGGCCCCCGCACCGTCGCCGAACGCACCGCCGTCGCCGCCACCGGCGCGTCCGTCGACGCCGTGCGCTCCGATTCCGTGGTGGTCACCGCGACCGCCGCCGAGGCCGACCGGCTGCGGGCGCTCGGCTGGTCCCCCAGCCCGCTCCCGGAGCCGGTGTACGGCGACGGGGCCGGCACACCGGGCGTCGGCGCCGCGGTGTACGACTTCCCGTCCGCCGACTCCGGGTACCACAACTACGCGGAGGCCACCGCCGACATCGACGCCGTCGTGGCGGCGCACCCCGACATCATGAGCAAGCGGGTCATCGGCACCTCGTACGAGGGCCGGCCGATCGTCGCCGTCAAGATCAGCGACAACGTCGGCACCGACGAGAACGAACCCGAAGTGCTGTTCACCGCCCACCAGCACGCCCGCGAGCACCTCACCGTCGAGATGTCGCTGTACCTGCTCCACGAGTTCGGCGACAAGTACGCCACCGACAGCCGGATCGCCAACGCCGTCAACAGCCGGGAGATCTGGGTGATCCCCGACCTCAACCCGGACGGCGGCGAGTACGACATCGCCACCGGCCGCTACCGCAGCTGGCGCAAGGACCGCCAGCCCAACGCGGGCAGCAGCAGCGTGGGCACCGACCTGAACCGCAACTGGGACTACAAGTGGGGCTGCTGCGGCGGCTCCTCCGGCTCCACCTCCAACGAGACCTACCGGGGCGCCGCCCCGGAGTCCGCCAAGGAGACCAAGGTGGTCGCCGACTTCGTCCGCACCCGCGTGGTCGGCGGCAAGCAGCAGATCACCGCCGCCATCGACTTCCACACCTACAGCCAGCTGGTGCTCTGGCCGTTCGGCTGGACCACGGCCAACACCGCCACCGGGATGACGGCCGACGAGTACAACACCTTCGCGACCTTCGGCCGGGCCATGGCCGGCACCAACGGCTACACCCCCGAGCAGTCGAGCGACCTGTACATCACCGACGGCTCGATCGACGACTGGCTGTGGGGCACCCAGCGGGTCTTCGCCTACACCTTCGAGATGTACCCCGGTCCGAACGGCAGCAGCGGCTTCTACCCGCCCGACGAGGTGATCGGGCGCGAGACCAGCCGCAACCGCGAGGCGGTGCTGCGCCTGGTGGAGACCGCCGACTGCATGTACCGCGCGATCGGCAAGCAGCAGCAGTACTGCGGCATCGCCTCCTGAACCGCGGACGCCGCACCGGCCGGGGCCTCACGGGACCCGGCTGCCGCGGCGCTGGCCCGAAGCGCTGGCCGCCACCGCCACCCTCGTGCTCACC
>NZ_JBHWUI010000033.1:0-61953 GCF_042737525.1 Kitasatospora sp. NPDC059973
GAAAGCTACACGGCCGGCCTCCATCTACGCGGATCGATCATGTGGTTGAAGTCCCTGACCTCAACCACATGATCCGAACCTTGAACAGCTCCTAGCCCCGCCCGCCGGGGAGTTGACGGGTGCGGTAACGGCCGGGGGTCTCACCGACGAGAGCGGCGAAAGCCTCGATGAAGGTCGTCGGATTGGCCCAGCCGCAGGCGAGAGCGGTCTCGGTGACGGACTTCCCCGCGGCGAGCCGGGTGAGCGCGTGGTGGACGCGGAGCTGAGTGCGCCACTGGTGGAAACTCATCCGCAGCTCCTGCCCGAAGAGCCGGCTGAGCGTGCGCTCACTCGCCCCGACCCGGGTCCCGAGCTCGGCGAGCGTCTGCTGGTTGGCCGGGTCGGCGTAGAGGATGCCGGTCAGCGCCCGGAGCCGGTCGTCGGCCGGCTCGGGCAGGTGCAGCGGCTGCTCGGGCGCCAGGGCGAGCTCGTCGACGACGACGGCGTGCAGCCGGTCGACCGCCTCCGGCGCCCGCTCGCCGGCGGCAGCCTCCTCGGCCGTGAGGGCGAGCAGGGCTTCGCGGGCGAGCCCGGAGACGCTGAGCACGGCCGGGCGCGCGGGCAGCCGGGCGGCGAGCGCGTCGACCAGGAACAGAATCCGCATGTCCGCGTTGCCGTGCGCGGTGTGGTGGTGCTCGAAGGCCGCGGGAGTCCACGCCACCCGGGTCGGCGGGGCGATCCACGTGCCCCCGACGGTGGTCACGGACAGCACGCCGGTGGCCGGATAGACCAGGTGACCGCGGTCGTGGGCATGGACGGGCAGCCGCTGCCCGTGCGCCAGGGCGATGCGGCCGCGTTCCGCGGGATCGAGATGGCGGGTTTCCCTCATAGCTTGGCATCCTATCGGTGGCCCGCCATGCCGGCTCCACCCGAGAGTGGACGGCATGACCAGCCCAGTGACCCATCAGGCCCCAGCGGCCCATCAGGCCCCGGCGGCCCATCGGGCCCCAGCGGCCCAGCCGTCGGCGTCCCGGCAGCCGTCCCTCCCCGGACCGGCCGGAGCACGCGCCGTACAAGCCGCTCTCGCGTTCAGCCTGGCCGCGCTGAACCTGCGCATCGCCGTCGCGTCCCTGTCCCCCGTCCTCGCGGAGGTCGAGCACGACGAACACCTCTCGTCCTTCGGCGCCGGAGCCCTCTCGACGGTGCCGGTCGTCTGCTTCGGGGCGTTCGCGTTCCTCGCGCCCCGACTCACCCGCCGCTTCGGCCCCCACCACCTGCTCTGGTACGCGCTGCTCGCGCTGGCCGGCGGCATCGTGCTGCGCTCCGTCCCGGGAGTGCCCGCCCTGTTCGGCGGGACCCTGATCGCCGGGGTGGCGATCGCGGTCGGCAACGTCCTCATGCCGCAGCTCATCAAGCACGACTTCGCCGGCCGCGCCGGGCTGATGCTCGGCTGCTACTCCCTGGCCCTGTCCGGCGGAGCCGCGCTCGCCGCGGGCCTGGTCGTCCCGCTCGCGTCGGCCACCGGCTGGGGCTGGCGGCCGGTGCTCGCGCTGTGGGCGGTACCCGCCCTCCTGGCCGCTCTCGCCTGGCTTCCCGAACTGCTCGTGCCGGACCGGCGTTCCGCGAGCCGCCGGCGACCGGAGCCGGTGCAGCGGGGAGGAGCCGATACCGCCGCACCCGGGTCGCTGTGGCGCGACCGGACCGCCTGGGCGGTGACCCTGTACATGGGTCTGCAGTCCCTCGGCTACTACGCGATCCTCTCCTGGCTGCCGACGCTCCTGCGGGACCACGGCATGAGCGACAGCGAGGCCGGCTGGATGCTCTCCTTCTCCAGCTTCCCCGGGATGGCCGCGTCCTTCGCGGCCCCCTGGCTGCAGCACCGTCTGCGCCCGGCCTTCGTCCCGCCCCTGGCGGCGTCCCTGCTGTGCGCCACCGGCTTCGTCGGCCTGCTCACGTCCCCCGTGTCAGGCGCCTACCTCTGGATGACCGCGCTCGGGCTGGGCCAGGGCCTCGCCGTCGGTCTCGCCCTCGGCTACATCGTCGCCCGCTCGCCCGACGCGCACCACACCGGCCGGCTCTCGACCATGGCCCAGGGGATCGGCTACCTCATCGCCTGCCTCGGCCCGCTCGGTCTCGGCCTGCTGCACTCCGCGAGCGGGGGATGGTCGCTGCCGGTCGCCGTGCTGCTCGCCGTGCTCGTCGCCCAGACCGTCGCGGCCTTCGGCGCGAGCCGTGACCGCCACGTCCTGGCGTCCTCCTGACGGACCGGAGCGGCCCTCCTGACGGACCGGGCCCGGCGGGGACCACGCCGGGCGCGGTCCCCGCCGGGCTCAGAACAGCGTGCCGCCCTCCAGCTCCAGCAGCCAGCGCTTGCGGTCCACCCCGGCGGCGAAGCCGGTGAGGGAGCCGCTGGCCCCGATCACGCGGTGGCAGGGCCGGACGATCAGCAGCGGGTTGGCCCCCACGGCGCCGCCCACCGCGCGGACCGCGTTCGGCGAGGCACCGGCCAGCTCGGCGAGCCGGCCGTAGGTGACCGTCTCGCCGTACGGGATGTCGTCCAGCGCCGCCCAGACGCTGCGGCGGAAGTCGGTCCCGACCGGGGCCAGCGGGAGGTCGAAGGCGGTGCGCTCACCGGCGAAGTAGGCGGTGAGCTGGGCGACCGGCTCGACCAGCGCGTCCGGGTCGTGGACCCAGTGGTCGGCGGGCTCGGCCAGCGCGTACTTCTGGCCGGGGGCGGTGACGGTGGCCAGCTCGGCCGGTCCGCCGTCCGTCGGCAGGACGCCGCTGAGCAGCAGCCGGCCGAACGGGCTCTCCATGAAGGTGAAGACGGTGGTGCTCATGCTCGGGTGTTCTCCGTTCCAGTGCTGAGGTCACTCGCGGCGCCCGCCCAGAGCCGGTGGACGGCGTAGGAGCGCCAGGGGGCCCAGGCCTCGGCGGCGCGGTCGGCGGATCTCGGGTCGCCGGGGGCGCCGAGCCGGACGAGGCCGTGGCGCACGCCGACGTCGCTCGGCAGGAAGACGTCCGGGTCGGCGAGGGCCCGCATCCGCAGGTAGCCGACGGTCCAGGGGCCGATGCCGGGGAGGGCGAGCAGCTGCGCCGCCGCCTCCTCCCGGTCGACGCCCCCGTCCAGCCGGACGACGCCCTCGGCCAGCGCCGCGCAGAGACCGGTGAGCGCCCGGCGGCGGGCGGCCGGCATCGCGAATTCCTCGGGGTCGGCCACCGCCAGGGCGGCCGCGGTCGGGAAGAGCAGCCGCAGCCCGCCGTTCGGCTCCGGCAGGACTGCGCCGTACTTCTCGGCGAGCCGCCCGGCCAGGGTGCGGGCCGCGCCGACGGTGATCTGCTGGCCGAGGACGGCGCGGACCGCCAGCTCGTGCGGGTCGACGTGACCGGGCGAGCGCAGCCCGGGGCGGGCGCGGACCAGCGCGCCGAGCACCGGGTCGGTGCCGAGCCGGCCGTCCACCGCGTCCGGGTCGGCGTCCAGGTCGAACAGGATCCGCAGCCGCTGGACGGCGGTCGGCAGGTCCCGCAGGTCGGTCAGGAAGAGGCGGCAGTCCAGCCAGCCGCGGGTCCGGGGTTCGTCGGCCGCCAGCCCGTCCACCTCGGCGATGCCGTGGCCGTACGGAAGCGTGAGGGTGCGGCGGTAGGTGCGCAGGCCCGGGCGCGGGCCGGGGATTACCTCCTCCACCCCGGGCACGGCGCGCAGGGCCAGGAAGCCGATCAGGTGGTCGCTGTCCAGCGCGCCCCGGTAGGCCAGCCGCAGGGTGAGGCCGCCGGCCGGGGTCGCGGTGCGCCGCCCCGCCGCGACCTCGGCGCGCAGCCCGCTGGGGGTGCGGTCGTAGACCTCGCGGACGGTGTCGTTGAACTGCCGGACGGAGGCGAACCCGGCCGCGAAGGCGATCTCGGTGACCGGCAGCTCGGTGGTCTGCAGCAGCAGCCGGGCGGTCTGGGCGCGCCGAGCGCGGGCCAGCGCGATCGGCCCGGCGCCGAGTTCGGCGGTGAGCTGGCGCTGAAGCTGGCGGGAGCTGTAGCCGAGGCGGTGGGCCAGACCGGCGACGCCCTCCCGGTCCACGATGCCGTCGCCGATCAGCCGCATCGCCCGGCCGACCAGGTCGGCGCGGTGGTTCCACTCGGGCGAGCCGGGCACCGCGTCGGGGCGGCAGCGCCGGCAGGCGCGGAAGCCCGCGCCCTGGGCGGCGGCGGCGCTGGGGTAGAAGGTGCAGTTGACGCGCTTGGGGGTCACGGCGGGGCAGCTCGGCCGGCAGTAGATGCCGGTCGAGGTGACGGCCGTGAAGAAGACGCCGTCGAAGCGGGAGTCCCTGCTGTCCACGGCTCGGTACCGGATGTCGTCGTCAATCACGCTGTCCAGTCTGCGGCACTCGGCGGGGTGGGACTGGCGGGAATCGGACATGGGCGTGCGGGTCCGCCGGAGCGGCTTTCCGGCCGCTCGCCCGCGCCGGGAAAACCACGAGCCGGGCGGCCGGGCCCGCGGCTACCCTGGCCGGGCCGGGCACCCGATCCGCCCGACCGACTGACCCTTTCTCCCGGCGACCAGGAGCCTCCCGTGACCGAGCAGCCGTACACCGGCCCGGACGATCCCCGGGTCACCGCGCTGCGGGTGGAGCAGTTCGCCTTCCCCGGGCCACTGCGCGACCGCCTGGTCGCGGCCGTCGTCAGCGGCGCCAAGACCAGCACCACCGGCCTGCTCGCCGCGTACGAGCACGAGCGCGAACCGCTGCCGAGGGTGGGCGTCCGCTCGGCGGTGATCGACTCGGACGGCCGGGCGGTGGCGGTGACCGAGACCACGGACGTCCGGGTCGTCCCGCTCGCGGAGGTCGACCTGCGGCACGCCGTGGACGAGGGCGAGGGCTTCACCACGGTGGCCGCGTGGCGTGCGGGCCACGAGGACTTCTGGCACAGCGAGGAGCTGCGGGCGGCGCTGGGCGATCCCGGCTTCACCGTCGACGACTCCACTCCCGTGGTGCTGGAGCGGTTCCGCGTGGTGGCCGACCTCCTGCGCTGACGGAGCTCCGAGCGGCCGTCGACGCCGGCCGCTCGGGGCCGCCCCGCCCCGCACACCGCCCGCCGCCCGCTACGCCGCCGGGCCGCCGTCGCCCGTCAGCCGCCGCAGGGCCCGGTCGAGCCTGTCCCGCCGGGCCCGCGGGGTGAGCGCCTGGAGCAGCGGGAGGACGAGCCGGTAGCGCGCCGTCCGGTCGAGCGCCTCGAACGCCCGCCGGGCCCGCGGGTCCGCCTCCAGCGCCGCCGCCAGCTCCGGGGGCACCGTCGCGGCCCGCTGCGAGGCGTAGGCCGCCGCCCACCGGCCGTCCGCCTGGGCGCGGCGCACCTCGGCGAGCCCGGGCTCGCGCATCCGGCCCTCGGCCGTCAGGACCGCCACCCGGTCGACGTTCACCTGCGACCAGAGGCTCCTGGGCCGGCGCGGTACGTACTTCTGCAGGTAGTGCCGCTCGTCGAGCGCGCGGCGCTGCCCGGAGATCCAGCCGTAGCAGAGGCCGATGTCGACCAGTTCGTCGTCGGTGACCGACGCGATGCCGGACTTCCGCCTGGCCATCCTGATCCACACGCCTTCGTGGCGCGGGTGGTTGGCGGCCAGCCAGTCCTCGAAGGCCCGGGCGTCCGCGAAGGCGAGGACCTCCACCCCGTCGATCTCGTCCACGCGGTCGAGCGTAGCGGCGCGCGCCCGGCGGGGCGACGGGCCGCCGTAGCGCGCCCGCCGCCCCGCCGGTCCGCCGTCACCGCTTGACGACGCCCCGGGCGCGCACCGACTTGGTGATGGTCTTCCACTTCTTCAGCCGGGCCGAGGCCAGCCGGGCGTCCGAACGGGAGGCGATCCACTCGCTCTCGCGCTGGAGCTTGAGGTAGCTGTCCATCCGCCGCTGCGGGAGCGTGCCGTCCTCCAGCGCGGCCCGCACCGCGCAGCCGGGCTCGGTGTGGTGGCCGCAGTCGTGGAAGCGGCAACCCTCGGCCAGCTCCTCGATGTCGGAGAAGGCCATCGCCACGCCCTCGCCGCCGTAGAGGCCGACCTCGCGCAGGCCGGGCGTGTCGATCAGCACGCCGCCGCCGGGCAGCGGGATCAGCTCACGGGTGGTCGTGGTGTGACGGCCCTTCTGGTCGACCGCCCGGGCCTGCTGAACGGTCATCACCTCGGCACCGGCCAGCACGTTGGTGAGCGTGGACTTGCCGACGCCGGACTGGCCGATCACGGCGGTGGTGCCGGGCGTGCAGGCGCGCAGCACGTCCACCCCCTCGCCGGTCTCGGCGCTGACCACCAGCACCGTGACGCCGGGGGCGATGGCCTCGACGTCGGCCCGGATGAAGTCGGCGTCGTCCACCAGGTCGGCCTTGGTGAGGACGACCACCGGATCGGCGCCGGACTCCCAGGCCAGGGCCAGGAAGCGCTCGATCCGGCCCAGGTCGGGCTCGGCGGCGAGCGAGGCGGCGATCAGGACGGTGTCGACGTTGGCCGCCAGCACCTGGCCGTCCGAACGCTTGCCGGCCACCTTGCGGATGATCGCGGTGGAGCGCGGCAGCAGCGCCGCGACGGCCGGCATCGGCTGGGCCGCGAGGTCCACGGCCGCCCAGTCGCCGGTGCAGGGACAGTTGATCATGTCGACGTCGCCGACCGACCGGGTGTCGGCCCGGACGGTGCGCGGCTCGCCGGTCGACGGGTCGGCCAGGACGACGTCGCACTGGCCGCGGTCCACCCGGACGATCCGGGCGGGCGTCAGCCCGGCCTCGGCGAGCGGGGCGAAGAGCTCCGCGGACTCGGCCGTCCAGCCGTAGTCGGCCAGCGGGACGTCACAGGAGTCGGAATCGGAGGAGAGGAGGGACGAAACGGAGGCAGCGTTGAACAACGCAGTGGGCCCTTCGGGAGGAGAGTGATCCCGCCGGGCTACGGCTGCGCGCGCGAAGGCGGCGTCAGCCGGCGGCCGGGAGGGAGAGGTGGTGGGTGCGAGCGCTGCCCAGGGCAGCCGTGACGGCAAAGACGGTCACAAGGCTCACCTCGCTTCTCTTCTCCGTGGACCGGTACAGCGGTCCCCTCAAACCGAACTGGTCACACCGTAGCGGCCGCCTCCGGCGCTGCCAACCGGTTTTTCACCTGCGCCGATCCGGTCGCCGCCGACCCGGTCGCCGCCGGCCGGCGCCGCGCCGACCGCCCGGCGCCGCGGCGCGTCAGCGCTGGTCCCACGGCGGCCGCGGCGGGTGGCTGGGCAGCGTGCGCTCGGGCGGCGGCGCGGTCGGCCGGTCGCTGTCCGGCGGCGGCGGGGTCGGCCGGTGGTGCGGACCGCTCCGGCTGGTGAGCCGGGCCCGGACGTTGTCGGCGGCGAGCACGTCGGCCCAGCGCTCGGGGTACTCGGAGGGCACGTCGACGTCCTCCCCCTCCTCGGCGTGCTCCTCCTCGGCCCCCTCGGCGAGGCCGAGCTCGCGCGCCCGCCGGGCGCGCTCGGCGGCGCGCCGGGCGGCCACCTCGCGGACCACGGCGGCGGCGGCCTCCTCCTGCGCGCGCTCGTTCTCGGCGCGGGCGTCGGCGGTCTCCAGGGTCGGCCAGCGGCGGTCTATGGCGGCGTTCATCGCGGCGCCGATCAGCACCGCGAGCGCGACCACGAAGATCCAGAGCAGCACGGCCACCGGCGCGGCCAGCGAGCCGTACACCGAGGGGCCCTCGACCGAGCTGACCAGGTACAGCCGCAGTCCGACGCTGCAGAAGACCAGCACCACCAGCGCGACCAGCGCGCCCGGGATGTCCTCCCGCCAGGGCGTCGAGACGGGTACGGCCAGGTGGTACAGGGTGGTGAGGAAGACGATCAGCAACAGGATCGCGGCCGGCCAGTAGAGCGCGTTGACCACGGTCGCGAGGTCCTGGACGGTGTTCTGCACCAGCCCGGGCCCGACCAGCAGCAGCGGCAGGACCAGGGAGCCGATCACCAGGGCGCCGAGGTAGAGGCCGAGCGACATCAGCCGGGTCTTGACGATGCCGCGCTTCCCGTCGAGCCCGTACATCACGGTGATGGTGTCGATGAAGATGTACAGCGCCCGGGACCCGGACCAGAGCGAGAGCAGGAAGCCGATCGAGACCAGGTCCGGGCGGGTGTGCTTGAAGACCTCGTCCAGCAGCGGGATCACCACGTCCTGGATGGACGAGTCCGAGAGGACCGTCCCGGAGGCCTTGAGGATGTCCTGCTTCAGCTTGTCGATCGTGCCCGCGCCGAGGAGGT
Source organism: Kitasatospora sp. NPDC059973 (assembly GCF_042737525.1). Taxonomy (NCBI): domain Bacteria; kingdom Bacillati; phylum Actinomycetota; class Actinomycetes; order Kitasatosporales; family Streptomycetaceae; genus Kitasatospora; species Kitasatospora sp. NPDC059973. Next base: position 8,211 of record NZ_JBHWUI010000033.1, read on the forward strand.
CGTCCAGGTAGCCGAGGGTGCCGGCCAGGCAGAGCAGCAGCGGCGGGATGGACAGCAGGGTGAAGAACGCCGCCTCCGCCGCGAGCCCGGTGACCCGGTACTCGACGCAGGTGTTGGTGGTGTCCCTGACCAGCGCCCAGGCCGTCGTGCGCCAGGTGGCCTTGGCCGCCCGTCGGGAGCCCTTGCCCCGACGACGGGAGGGCCGCTCCGGGTTCGGTCTCGTCGTTTCGCCTGCTGCTTGCACAGGGCTAACGGTATCGGGCCGGGGCAGGTCCGTTGATCTCCCGTGTCGCGGGCCGTTCGACGGGGGTCCGATTCGGGGAGCGGCGGGAACGTCTCGGCATCTCGGTATGCGAAACCTTTGCGTCCATCATTCGGACGTTAGTGGACCTCGCGTCGTGCTCCGTGCGAATCTCTTGCCATGCCTAGCGCCGGAACCACCCTAGTAGGTCGACTCCACGTCGATCTCCTTCGCGTGTCCAGCGCCATCTGTCCGGTGATCTGAGCCCCACCCCGCCGCCACCCACCGCACCCGGCGCCACCACCCCGCCATCCCCGCCGACGCGGATGCGCAGGCGCCCGCCCGGCCACGGTCACTGCTCTCCCGGCCTTGAGAAACCCGCAGGTCACAGCAGCAGCGCCCGGCCGAGCACGCCCAGCGACCGATCCGGCGTCAGAGCCACCTGCCCCGAAGGACTTCACCATGGCCACCACCCCCGAGACCGCCGAGCCGACGGCCGATCGCGCCGAGGCACGCCGCCCCGCCGCGCCTCGCAAGGTGACCCGCCACCGCGGTGAGGGCCAGTGGGGCATGGGCCACTTCACTCCTCTGAACGCCAACGAGCAGTTCAAGAAGGATGACGACGGTCTCAATGTGCGGACACGTATTGAGACGATCTACTCGCAGCGCGGCTTCGACTCGATCGACCCCGCCGACCTGCGCGGCCGGATGCGCTGGTGGGGCCTCTACACCCAGCGCAAGGAAGGCATCGACGGCGGCAAGACCGCGATCCTGGACCCGCACGAGCTGGACGCCGAGTACTTCATGCTCCGCGTCCGCATCGACGGCGGCCGGCTGACCGTCGCCCAGCTCAAGGCGATCGCCGAGGTCTCCGAGCTCTACGGCCGGAACACCGCCGACCTGACCGACCGGCAGAACGTCCAGTACCACTGGATCCGGATCGAGGACGTCCCCGCGATCTGGCAGAAGCTGGAGGCCGTCGGCCTGTCCACCACCGAGGCCTGCGGCGACACCCCGCGCGTCATCCTCGGCTCCCCGGTGGCCGGCATCGCCGAGGACGAGATCATCGACGGCACCTCCGCCATCGAGGAGATCCAGCGCCGCTTCATCGGCAACAAGGACTTCTCCAACCTGCCGCGCAAGTTCAAGTCCGCCGTCTCCGGCTCCCCGCTGCTGGACGTCGCGCACGAGATCAACGACGTCGCCTTCGTCGGCGTCGAGCACCCCGAGCACGGCCCCGGCTTCGACCTCTGGGTCGGCGGCGGCCTCTCCACCAACCCCAAGCTCGGCGTCCGCCTGGGCGCCTGGGTCCCGCTCGACGAGGTCGCGGACGTCTACGGCGGCGTCATCGGCATCTTCCGCGACTACGGCTACCGCCGGCTGCGCAACCGCGCCCGGCTGAAGTTCCTGGTCGCCGACTGGGGCGTGCAGAAGTTCCGCCAGGTCCTGGAGGACGAGTACCTCAAGTACCAGCTGGTGGACGGCCCCGCGCCGAAGGAGCCCGCCGGCCGCTGGCGCGACCACGTCGGCGTGCACCGGCAGAAGGACGGCAACTACTACGTCGGCTTCGCGCCGCGGGTCGGCCGGGTCGACGGCGCCCTGCTCGGGCGGATCGCCGACCTCGCCGCCGCCCACGGCAGCGACCGGCTGCGCACCACCGCCGAGCAGAAGATGCTCGTCCTCGACATCGCCGAGGACCGGGTCGAGTCGCTGGTGGCCGGCCTGGAGGCGCTGGACCTGCGGGTCACCCCCTCGCCCTTCCGCCGCGGCACCATGGCCTGCACCGGCATCGAGTACTGCAAGCTCGCCATCGTCGAGACCAAGGAGCGCGGCCGCACGCTCATCGACGAGCTGGAGAAGCGCCTGCCGGACTTCGAGGAGCCGCTGACCATCAACATCAACGGCTGCCCGAACGCCTGCGCCCGCATCCAGGTCGCCGACATCGGCCTCAAGGGCCAGCTGGTGACCGACACCGACGGCCGGCAGGTCGAGGGCTACCAGGTGCACCTGGGCGGCGCGCTCGGCCTGGAGGCCGGCTTCGGCCGCAAGGTCCGCGGCCTCAAGGTCACCAAGGACGGCCTGCCGGACTACGTCGAGCGGGTGCTGACGCGCTACCAGGCCGACCGCGCCGAGGGCGAGCGCTTCGCCCAGTGGGCCGCCCGCGCCAGCGAGGAGCAGCTGTCATGAGTGAGCGCGGCGAGCGAATCATGGGGCAGGGGCGTGTCTCGCGAAGCGGACGCCGAGCGCGGCGAGGTGGGCGATGAGTGAGCGGGCGGCACCGTTCTTCTGCCCGTACTGCGGCGACGAGGACCTGCGCCCCTCCGAGGCCGGGCACGGCGCCTGGGAGTGCCACGGCTGCCGCCGGGCCTTCCAGTTGAAGTTCCTCGGCCTGCTCTCGGCACCCGACAGGACCACGGCGACCGACGGGGGTACGTCACATGACCGGCACGACGACTGACTACGAGGCGATCGCGACCGCCGCCGGCCGCGAGCTGGAGGAGGCGACCCCCCAGGAGATCCTGGCCTGGGCCGCCGACACCTTCGGCGCGCGGTTCTGCGTCACCTCCTCGATGGAGGACGCGGTCGTCGCCCACCTCGCCTCCTCGGTCCTCCCCGGCGTGGACGTGGTCTTCCTGGACACCGGCTACCACTTCCCCGAGACCATCGGGACCAGGGACGCGGTGGCCGCGGTGATGCCGGTCAACCTCATCACCCTCAAGCCGCTGCAGACGGTCGCCGAGCAGGACGCCCAGTACGGGCCCGCCCTGCACGACCGCGACCCGGACCTCTGCTGCTCGCTGCGCAAGGTCGAACCGCTGAACCGCGGGCTCGGCGGCTACGACGCCTGGGCCACCGGGCTGCGCCGCGACGAGTCGCCCACCCGGGCCGGCACCCCGGTGGTCGCCTGGGACGCCAAGCGCCGCAAGGTCAAGATCGCCCCGATCGCCCGCTGGACGCAGGAGGACGTGGACGCCTACGTCAACGCCAACGGCGTCCTGCTCAACCCGCTGCTGTGGGAGGGCTACACGTCGGTCGGCTGCTCGCCGCTGTCGTGCACCCGCAAGCCCGAGGAGGGCGAGGACGCCAGGGCCGGCCGCTGGTCCGGCTCCGGCAAGACCGAGTGCGGCATCCACCTCTGAGCGAGCCACCGCCCCACCACCGATCCACCGTCACCACCCGTCTGGAGAACCCACCGTGAGCACAGCCACCACCCTGGCCGCCGACGGAGCCGCGGAGGCGGCCCCCGCGGCCGCCCCCTGCGAGCGCGGCGCCACCGTGTGGCTGACCGGGCTCCCGAGTGCGGGCAAGACCACGCTCGCCTTCGCCCTGGCCGAGCGGCTGCGGGCCGAGGGCCACAGGGTCGAGGTCCTGGACGGCGACGAGATCCGCGAGTTCCTCTCCAAGGGCCTCGGCTTCACCCGGGAGGACCGGCACACCAACGTCACCCGGATCGGCTTCGTCGCCGAGAAGCTCGCCGCCAACGGCGTCAAGGTGCTCGCCCCGGTGATCGCCCCCTACGCGGACTCCCGGGCGGCGGTCCGCGAGCGGCACGCCGCCCACGGCACCGGCTTCCTGGAGATCCACGTCGCCACCCCCGTCGAGCTCTGCGCCGAGCGCGACGTCAAGGGCCTGTACGCCAAGCAGGCGGCCGGCGAGCTCTCCGGCCTGACCGGCGTCGACGACCCGTACGAGGCCCCCGTGGACCCGGAGCTGCGGCTCCAGACCCAGGGCCGCGAGGTGGCCGAGAGCGCCGCCGAACTCCACGCCTTCCTGACCGAGAGGGGTCTCGCGTGACCACCGCGACCGACAGCCTGGTCCACACCGACGAGAGCGGCTTCGCGCTGTCCCACCTGGACGCGCTGGAGGCCGAGTCGGTGCACATCTTCCGCGAGGTCGCGGGGGAGTTCGAGCGCCCGGTGATCCTGTTCTCCGGCGGCAAGGACTCCATCGTCATGCTGCACCTGGCGCTCAAGGCCTTCTGGCCGGCCGCCGTCCCGTTCTCGCTGCTGCACGTCGACACCGGCCACAACTTCCCCGAGGTCATCGAGTACCGCGACCGGGTGGCGGCCGAGCACAACCTGCGCCTGCACGTCGCCCACGTCCAGGACTTCATCGACGACGGCCGGCTGCGCGAGCGCCCCGACGGCACCCGCAACCCGCTGCAGACCGTCCCGCTGCTGGACGCCATCGAGCGCAACCGCTTCGACGCCGTCTTCGGCGGCGGCCGCCGCGACGAGGAGAAGGCCCGCGCCAAGGAGCGCGTCTTCTCCCTGCGCGACGAGTTCGGCGCCTGGGACCCGCGCCGCCAGCGCCCCGAGCTCTGGTCGCTGTACAACGGCCGGCACGCGGTCGGCGAGCACGTGCGCGTCTTCCCGCTCTCCAACTGGACCGAGCTGGACGTCTGGCAGTACATCGAGCGCGAGGGCATCGAGCTCCCGGAGATCTACTACGCGCACGAGCGCGACGTCTTCTCCCGCAGCGGCATGTGGCTGACCGCGGGCGAGTGGGGCGGCCCCAAGGAGCACGAGCCGGTCGAGCGGCGCCTGATCCGCTACCGCACGGTCGGCGACATGTCCTGCACCGGCGCCGTCGACTCCGACGCCGCCGACATCGGGGCCGTGATCGCCGAGATCGCCGCCAGCCGCCTCACCGAACGCGGCGCCACCCGGGCCGACGACAAGCTTTCCGAGGCCGCGATGGAAGACCGCAAGCGCGAGGGATACTTCTAAATGAGCACCACCACCCGGACCAGCGCCACCGCCCTGCTGCGCTTCGCCACCGCCGGCTCCGTCGACGACGGCAAGTCCACCCTGGTCGGCCGGCTGCTGCACGACTCCAAGTCGGTGCTCGCCGACCAGCTGGAGGCCGTCGAGCGCGCCTCCCTGAGCCGCGGCCAGGAAGCGCCCGACCTCGCACTGCTCACCGACGGCCTGCGCGCCGAGCGCGAGCAGGGCATCACCATCGACGTCGCGTACCGCTACTTCGCCACCCCCCGCCGGCGGTTCATCCTCGCCGACACCCCCGGGCACGTGCAGTACACCCGCAACATGGTGACCGGCGCCTCCACCGCCGAACTCGCCGTCGTCCTGGTCGACGCCCGCAACGGCGTGGTCGAGCAGACCCGCCGGCACGCCGCCGTCGCCGCGCTGCTGCGGGTGCCGCACGTGGTGCTGGCCGTCAACAAGATGGACCTCGTCGAGTACGCGGAGCCCGTCTTCGCCGCCATCGCCGAGGAGTTCACCGCCTACGCCGCCTCGCTCGGCGTCCGGGACGTGGTCGCGGTCCCGATCTCCGCCCTCGCCGGGGACAACGTGGTCGAGCCGTCCGCCCACATGGACTGGTACGGCGGCCCGACCCTGCTGGAGCACCTGGAGACGGTGCCGGTCGGCAGCGACCCGAGCGTCGAGCCGGCCCGCTTCCCGGTCCAGTACGTGATCCGCCCGCAGAGCGACGAGCACCCCGACTACCGCGGCTACGCGGGCCAGTTGGCCTCCGGCGTGCTGCGGGTCGGCGACCCGGTGACGGTGCTGCCCTCGGGCCACACCACCACCGTCGCCGGCATCGACGCGCTCGGCGCGGAGACCGACCTCGCCTGGGCCCCCCAGTCGGTGACCGTCCGCCTCGCCGACGACATCGACGTCTCCCGCGGCGACCTGATCGCGGCCGGCCCGGTCCCGGTGCCCACCAAGGACATCGAGGCCACCGTCAGCCACCTCAGCGAGCGCCCGCTGCGCGCCGGTGACAAGGTGCTGCTCAAGCACACCACCCGCACCGTGCGCGCGCTGGTCAAGGCGATCTCCTACCGCATCGACATCGACAGCCTCGAACAGCGCTCCGGCGCCCAGGGGCTGGAGGTCAACGACATCGGCCACGTGGTGCTGCGCACCGCCGAGCCGCTGGCCCTCGACGACTACCGCGTGAACCGCCGGACCGGTTCGTTCCTGCTGATCGACCCGGCCGACGGCACCACCCTCACCGCCGGCATGGCGGGCGAGGCCTTCGACACCGTGCGCCCCGACGCGTCCGGCGCACCCGACGAGGAGGACTGGGTCTGATGCCCCGCGAGGCGTTCTCGGGCATGGACAAGGAAGGCGGCCGCATCGGCAGCGGCGTCCTCGGCAGCGGCCAGGGCGGCCTGACCCGATGTGCGGGCCGACAGGGCTGACCGGAGCCCTGTCACCGGGCCGGCCGCTGTCCCACCCCACAGCTGGTGCAGCGCACCGACCCGGCTTGCCCGGCATCCCCCGATGCCGCGAGCACGACCCGACCCTTCCCGCCCGGGACCGTCCCCGCGACGGTCCGCCCGTGAACAGGACTTCGCCCATGGCACCGAACCACGCACTCGCGCCCGCCACCCTCCCCGATCGGCCCACACACCCGGCCGCCGGCCGGATCAGACGCTCCGCCGCGGCCGCCGTCGCCGGCCTCACCGCGGTGGCGCTGCTCTCCGCCTGCGGCTACGGCTCGAAGAGCGAGGACGACAAGCCCGCCGCGGCGGCCGCCGCGGGCGGTTCCGCCTCCGGTGCGAAGCTCTCCGCCGACACGGTCAAGATCGGCTACTTCGCCAACCTGACCCACGGCACCCCGCTGGTCGGGCTCCAGGAGGGCCTCTTCCAGAAGGAGCTCGGGGCCACCCAGATCAAGACCCAGGTCTTCAACGCGGGTCCGGCCGAGATCGAGGCGCTGAACGCCGGCTCCATCGACATCGGCTGGATCGGCCCCTCCCCCGCGATCAACGGCTACAGCCAGTCCAACGGCGAGTCGCTGAAGATCATCAGCGGTTCGGCCTCCGGCGGCGTCAAGCTGGTGGTCAACCCCGAGAAGGTCCAGAGCCTGGACGACCTCAAGGGCAAGAAGATCGCCACCCCGCAGCGCGGCAACACCCAGGACGTGGCGCTGCTCAACTACCTGGCGGGCAAGGGGCTGAAGGTCAACCCCGACACCGGCGCCGGCGACGTCTCGGTGGTGCGGAGCGACAACAAGGTCACCCCGGACGCCTACAGCTCCGGCTCGATCGACGGCGCCTGGGTGCCCGAGCCGACCGCGTCCAAGCTGGTCACGCTCGGTGCGAAGGTCCTGCTCAACGAGAAGGACGTCTGGCCGGACAAGAAGTTCGTGATCACCAACATCATCGTCTCGCAGAAGTTCCTCAAGGAGCACGCCGACGTGGTGGAGGCCGTGCTGCGCGGCTCGGTGAACACCAACACCTTCATCAAGGCCAACTCCGACAAGGCCAAGGCCGACGCCAACGCCGCCATCAAGAAGGAGGCCGGCAACGCCCTGCCGGCCGAGATCCTCGACCCGGCCTGGGCCGACATCGACTTCCTGGACGACCCGCTGGCCGGCACCCTGCAGGCCGAGGCCGACCACGCCGTCACCGCCGGCCTGCTCAAGAAGCCGAACCTGGCCGGGATCTACGACCTGACGCTGCTCAACAAGGTGCTCAAGGAGAAGGGCCAGGCTCCCGTGGCGGACGCCGGGCTCGGCGCCAAGTAGCACCGCGCGGCACCCGCGCCACCCACGGCGCACGGAAGCCCCGCCGCACCCAAGCCCCGAGGTCCGGTTCCCCGCCCGCCCGGTCGATGCCCGATCGATGCCCCCAAAGCACACGGGACGGGCGGGGCCGGACCCCGGCCCCGATTCCTTCGCCACCCGCCCTCCTCGCCCGCCGACCGGCAGGAGGGGCCCATGACCGCCCCCGGCCCCCGGCCGGGAGCTGCCCCCAGATGCAGGAGGTGCCCGGATGACCCCGGCACTGACCACCTCGGACGACGCCGTCGGCGTCGACACCCGCGGCGGCTCGCCCGCCGTCCGGATCTCGCACGTGCACAAGTCCTTCGGCCGCCCGGGTGCCGCCACGCACGTCCTGGACGACATCACGCTCGATGTCGCGCCCGGCGAGTTCGTCACGCTGCTCGGCGCCTCGGGCTGCGGAAAGTCCACCCTGCTCAACCTGGTCGCCGGCCTCGACAAGCCCACCGCGGGCTCGATCGAGGTGACCGGCGGACGCCCCGCCCTGATGTTCCAGGAGCATGCGCTGTTCCCCTGGCTCACCGCCGGCAAGAACATCGAACTCGCGCTCAAGCTCGCCGGCGTGCCCCGCCCCGAGCGCCGCCCCGAGGCCGAGCGGCTGCTCGAACTCGTCCGGCTGGGCGGCTCCTACGGCAAGCGCGTGCACGAGCTCTCCGGCGGCATGCGCCAGCGCGTCGCACTGGCCCGCGCGCTCGCCCAGGGCGCCTCGGTCCTGCTGATGGACGAGCCGTTCGCCGCGCTGGACGCCATCACCCGGGACGTGCTGCACGACGAGATCACCCGGATCTGGGCCGAGCACAAGCTCTCCGTCCTGTTCGTCACGCACAACGTGCGGGAGGCCGTCCGGCTCGCCCAGCGCGTGGTGCTGCTCTCCTCGCGCCCCGGCCGGGTCGCCCGCGAGTGGCGCATCGACCTGCCGCAGCCGCGCCGGATCGAGTCCGCCGGCGTCGCCGACCTGTCCATCGAGATCACCGAAGAACTGCGTGGGGAGATCCGCCGCCATGGCCAGCACTGACAGCACCACCACCCTGGCCAAGGACCGGCCGGCGGACATCGCCGACGTCGGCGCCGGCCTGGACGCGCTGGACGCCGTCCAGGTGCGGCGCGTGCCGCTCGGCGAGATCCTGCGGACGAAGGCGCTGCCGCCGCTGCTCGGGCTGCTGCTCGTGCTGGCGCTCTGGCAGGGCGCCTACAGCCTCGAACTGACCTCCTCCTACAAGCTGCCCAGCCCGGCCGACGTCTGGCGCTCGCTGGTCGAGCTCTGGGAGGCCGGGACGCTGTTCAGCATCATCTGGACGAGCGTCTGGCGCGGTGTCTCCGGCTTCCTGATCGCGGTCGTGATCGGCACCCCGATCGGTCTGCTGGTCGCCCGGGTCAAGCCGGTCCGGGCCGCGCTCGGGCCGGTGCTCTCCGGCCTGCAGTCGCTGCCCTCGGTCGCCTGGGTGCCCGCCGCCGTCATCTGGCTCGGCATCAACGACTCGATGATGTACGCCGTCATCCTGCTCGGCGCCGTCCCCTCCATCGCCAACGGCCTGGTGGCCGGCATCGACCAGGTGCCGCCGCTGTTCCTCCGGGCCGGCCGCACCCTGGGCGCCACCGGCCTGTCGAACGCCCGCCACATCCTGCTGCCGGCCGCCCTCCCCGGCTACCTGGCCGGCCTCAAGCAGGGCTGGGCGTTCTCCTGGCGCTCGCTGATGGCCGCCGAACTCGTCGCCTCCTCCCCCGACCTGGGCCTGGGCCTGGGCCGGTTCCTGGAGAACGAGCGGGAGTCGGCCAGCATGTCCGGCGTCCTCCTCGGCATCATCCTCGTCCTGTTCGTCGGCATCGCCATCGACCTCCTGCTCTTCGCCCCGCTGGAGCGCCGGGTGCTGCGCAACCGGGGCCTGGTGGGCACGGCCCGCTGACCATCGAGGTTCCTGTGATCATGTCTGCACCGGATCGACCGCTCCTGCTGATCGCCCACGGCAGCCGCGACCCCCGCCACGCCGCGACCGTGGCGGGGGTGGTCGAGCAGGTCCGGGCGCTGCGCCCCGGGCTGGAGGTCGCCACCGCGTACCTGGACCACTGCGCGCCGCGGATCCCGCAGGTGGCCGGCCGGCTGCCGGCGGCCGTGGCCGTTCCGCTGCTGCTGAACCGGGCCTTCCACGCCAAGCACGACATCCCCGCCGCCCTGCGCGCCGCCGGCGCCGACCTGCCGGTCGCGGACGTGCTGGGCCCGGCGCGACCGCGCGTCGCGGACGCGGCGCCGGCGACCGGGCCGCTCCCCGTCCCCTCCCCACTGCTGCTCGCCGCGCTGGACCGCCGCCTCGCCGGGGCCGGGCTGGCCGTCGGCTCCCCCGCCGTCCGCGCCCGCACCGGTGTCGTGCTGGCCGCGGCCGGCTCCTCCGACCCGGCCGCCGACGCCGCCACCCGGGCGGTGGCCGCCGAGTGGCGCCGGACCCGCGGCTGGGCCGGCGTCGAGGTCGCGTACGCCTCCGCCGGCGGCCCGCGCGTCCCCGCCGCCGCCGCCGCACTGCGGGCGACCGGGGCCCGCCGGGTGGCCGTCGCGCCCTACCTGCTCGCCCCGGGTCTGCTGCCGGACCGGATCGCGGACGCCGCGGCCGAGGCGGAGGCGGACGTCCTCGCCGAGGTCCTCGGCGCCGCCCCCGAGATCGCCCGCCTGGTGCTCAGGCGCTACCTCGGGGCCTGCCGCGAGGCCGTCGCCGCACCGGCGCTCAGCGCCAGCGCCTGAGCGTCCCGGCCGGAGCCGGCCGGGACGCCCCGGACCGCGCCCCCCGGCGCACGCGAACGGCCCGGCTCCCCCACCGAGGGGAGCCGGGCCGTTCGTCCTCGTCCGCGTCCGGAAGGACTCAGTCGGTCTTGCGGCGCTGGCGGCCGGTGCCGTAGTTGGCGCCGGTCTTGGAGCCCGAGCCGGGCGCCGGGCGGCCGGAGGAGCGGCCGATGAAGCCCGCGGCCTGGCGGCTGCCGCCGCCGCCCTGGCCGCCGCCGGCACCGGCACCGCCGAGGCGCTGCTTCGGACGGGGGCGGCGCGGGTTGCCGTTCATGTCGACGTCGGTGGGCAGGCCCGAGCGCTTGACGGGGCGGCGGCGCGGGGCGCCGGCCTTGGCCTCGGCGGCCGGAGCGGCGGCCGGAGCCGGGACGACCACCGCGACGGGTACGCCGCTGGGAGTGCGGGCACCGGTGATCCGGGTCAGCTCGGCGTCGCCCGGGCGGATCTTCGTCGTGGTCGGGCGGATGCCGGCGACCGTCATCAGCCGGTTGACCTCGCGCCGCTGGTCGGGCAGGACCAGGGTGACGACCGTGCCGGACTCGCCGGCCCGGGCGGTGCGGCCGCCGCGGTGCAGGTAGTCCTTGTGGTCGATCGGCGGGTCCACGTTGACGACCAGGTCGAGGCCCTCGATGTGGATGCCGCGGGCGGCCACGTTGGTGGCGATCAGCGCGGTCACCAGACCGTCGCGGAACTGGTCGAGCACCCGGTTGCGCTGGGGCTGGGACTTGCCGCCGTGCAGGGCCGCCGCCTTCACGCCGTTGGCCAGCAGCTGCTTGGCGAGGCGGTCGGCGCCGTGCTTGGTGTGCACGAACATGATCACGCGGCCGTCGCGCGAGGCGATGTGCGCGGTCGCGGAGGCCTTGTCGGCCGGGTCCAGCTGGAGCACGTGGTGGTCCATGGTGGTCACCGCGCCGGCCGACGGGTCGACCGAGTGGGTGACCGGGTCGGTCAGGAAGCGCTTGACGAGCCGGTCGACGTTGCGGTCCAGGGTGGCGGAGAACAGCATCCGCTGCCCGCCCTCGGCGACCTGCTCCAGCAGCTTGGTGACCTGCGGCAGGAAGCCCATGTCGGCCATCTGGTCGGCCTCGTCGAGGACGGTGATGGCCACGTCGCCCAGTCGGACGTCGCCGCGGTTGATCAGGTCGTCCAGCCGGCCCGGGGTGGCGACCAGGACCTCGGCGCCCCGGCGCACGGCGTTGGCCTGCCGGGTGATCGACATACCGCCGACGACGGTGGCGATCCGCAGGTTCACGGCGGTGGCGTACGGGGTGAGCGCGTCGGTGACCTGCTGGGCCAGCTCACGGGTGGGCACCAGGACGAGGGCCAGCGGGTGCCGGGAGTCGGCGCGCTTGCCGGCCGTGCGGGCCAGCAGCGGCAGGCCGAAGGCGAGCGTCTTGCCGGAGCCGGTGCGGCCGCGGCCGAGCACGTCGCGGCCGGCGATGGAGTCCGGCAGGGTGGCGCCCTGGATCGGGAACGGCTCGGTGACGCCCTCGCGGGTGAGCGCGCTGAGGATGCCCTTGGGCAGGTCCAGCTCGCCGAAGGTGGCCGCCGGGGGCCGCGGCGGGGTGCCCCCCTGGACGACGGTGAAGTCGGCGGGCGCCTGGGCGGCGCGCGGGGCGCTGTTGCGCGGGGCGCCGCCGCGGGAGGCACGGGGGGCGCCGCCGTTGCGGGCGCCGCCGCCGGTGCGGGGCTTGCGCGAACGGTCGCCGCCGCGCTCGTTGTCACGGGGTGCGCGGGCAGGGGTGGTCATGGATTCTCCATCCGAGGGGAGGCACAGCCCGGTCGGGGCTGGTCGGCCGTCGGGTGGGAATTCGCCGCCCCGGCCGTTCGGCGGCATGCACGAGGGCCCGCACCGTGCGGTACGGGCCCTCGCTACGCGAGATCGCGAGTCAGCTCGGAAGCTGGACTCAGATGACGCGGATGTTCTCGGCCTGCGGGCCCTTCTGGCCCTGCGTGACGTCGAACTCGACCTTCTGGCCCTCGACGAGCTCACGGAAGCCCTGAGCGCTGATGTTCGAGTAGTGGGCGAACACGTCAGCGCCGCCACCATCCTGCTCGATGAAGCCGAAGCCCTTTTCGCTGTTGAACCACTTCACGGTGCCGGTAGCCATAACCGTCTCCTCAAAAAACTGGGGCATCAGAGCCCACACTTCGTGGACCCCAAGTAGCCGCGATCCCCATCCGGAGACTGAAACACCGGACAAAACAAATGCGCCTGTTGGGTTGAACCAGCAGGCGCACACAAACGTTCATGGGAACCAAAACTGCAACTGAGTCGACTGTAGCACGGCGCCACCCCGATTGACCGGGGACTTTTTGCCTGGCACGTCACGTTTGCCCACGCCGCAAAGGGGGCACGCGGCGCCCGCCGAAGCGGACGCCGCGTGCTGTGCGGTGCGACGGGGCGGTCAGTGCCGTCCGGCCGGCTCCGGCACACCGTGCGAACCGGCCACCGGGGCCGGGCCGGACTGGTGCTGGTCGTCGGCGCCGTGGCCGGGCCACCAGGCGGCGCGGCCGATCAGCGCGGTGAGCGCCGGGGTGAAGAAGAGCGCCATCACGAAGGCCGCCAGGGCGATGCCGAAGGCCATCGCGAAGCCGAACTCCAGCATGAACACGTTGCCCGCGAGCATGAAGGTCGCGAACGACGCCGCCAGGATGAACCCGGCCGCCGCGACGGTCGGGCCGCCGTGGCGCAGCGCCTCACGGGCCGCCTCACGCGGGTTGCGGCCCGCGCGGGCCTCCTCCCGCAGGCGGGCGATGATCAGGATGTTGTAGTCCGTCCCGATCGCCACCACGAAGAGGTAGATCAGGATCGGCAGCATGAACATCAGGCCGCTCTCGCTGCCCAGCTTCTGGAAGAGCAGCGTGGCGGAGCCGAGGGTGGCCGTGAAGCCGAGCCCGACCGAGACCATCAGGTACCACGGGGCGACCACGCTGCGCAGCTGCAGGCCCAGGATCAGCAGGATCAGCAGACCCGCGACCGGGAACACCAGCTTGTAGTCGTGGTTCATCGCGAGGTTGATGTCCTTGTAGACGGCGGTCAGACCGCCGACCTTCGCCTCCGTGCCGGTCGGCGCCTGGCTGTGCGCGACCTCCCGCAGCTCGGTGACCGAGTCGATCGCCGCGTTGCTGGACGGCTCGTTGTTGAGCAGCACGGTGAAGTCGGCCGTCGTGCCGTCCTCGCTGAGCTGGGGCTTCGCCGCGACCGGGGACACCCCGTGGACGCCGCCGAGCTTGGCCGCGAAGCCCTCGAACGCGGCCGGGTCGAGCTTGGTGCCCGCGGTGCTGGTCAGGTAGACGTGGCTCGGGTCGGCCGCGCCGGCCGAGAAGCCGTTCATCAGCTTGTCCTGGACGACCATCGACTCCTTGTCCTTGGGCATGGAGCTGCCCGCGAGGTCGAAGGTGCCGTTGTAGCCCAGGGCGCCGGCCGACAGCGCCACCAGCACGCCGCCGGAGGCCAGGGCGACCAGGGCGGGGCGCTTCTCGACCATGCGGCCGAGCGCGGTGAAGCGGGCGTTGCCAGGCTCGTTCATCCACTTCTTGCCCGGCCAGAACACACCGCGCGCCGGGATGACCGCGAGCACGGCGGGGGCCAGGGTGAGCGAGGCGAGCGCGGTGACGATCACCGCGATGGCCAGGGCCGGGCCGAGGGCCTTGAACATGCCGAGGCTGGAGAGGATCAGCACCGCGAAGGCGACGGTGACGGCGCCGGCCGCCGAGGCGATCGCCTCACCGACCCGGCCGACGGCGTTGGCCACGGCCTCCTTGCGGTCGTCCCCGGCCCGCAGCCGCTCGCGGTAGCGGAACGCCAGGAAGAGGAAGTAGTCGGTGCCGACACCGAGCACGACGACGATCAGGATCGCCGACAGCACCGGGGTGCTCTCCAGACCGAACGCCTTGGTGGCGTAGGCGATCACGCCGTTGGCGGTCGGCATGGCGACCACCAGCGAGATCAGGATCGGCAGGAGTCCGGCCAGGACGCTGCGGAAGATGATTCCGACGATGAGCGCGACCAGGACGACCGTGGACATCGCGATGAGCGCGTCGGCCGAGCCGGAGGACTCCTTCTGGTCCAGCGCCTGGGCGGCGGCGCCACCGAGCTGGAACTTCAGGTCGGTCCCCGAGGTGAGCGACTTGCCCTCCTCGCGGAGGTGCTTGGCGGCCTCGCCGAAGTCCTCGGACTGCTGCTTGGCCTTGTCGATGGCTATCGGCGCGAGCGCGTACTTGCCGTCCTTGGACGTCGTCTGCTCGCTGACCGGGATGACCTTCTCGACGTCCGCGATCTTCTTGTCCGAGAGGCCCTGGACGATCTTGGCCATGGCGGCCTTGTCGGCGTCGTTCATCGCGGCGCCGTCGTTGCGCTCGAAGAGCACCATCGCGGAGGGCGTGAAGTTGGCCGGGAACGCCTTCTCCTGGAGCGCCGAGGCCTGGATGGACTCGTAGTGCTTGGGGAGGAAGGAAGCCTCGTCGGTCTGTGCGGTGATCGTCGGCGCGCCGGCCACGATCGCGATCATCGCGACAACCCATGCCGCGATCACCCACCAGGCGCGACGGACGACGAAATGTCCGAGTCGGTGGAACATGCTCGTGATGCCTCCTGGGCATGGTTCACCGCCAGCCCTTGGGGGACGGGACTCCGGGCGACGGAGGACCGGCAGGGCATGGCGACGAGGCCCGCCCCTAGCCGGTCGGCAGGTAAGTGAGATGAGGACATCATCATACGAGAACTTGCTTGCCGACCGGCAAGCACATATCCCCCGTAGACCAACCCCCTCAGGGACGCCGTCCAGCCGCCCCGCACCATCTTCACCCGCCGAGCGGCCCTCTCACCTCGTGCTCGGGGTGGAGACCACTCCCCCTCAGGGTGGAGTTCGCACCCACTCTGAGGGAGGAGAAGTCAGGGTTCCCCGGTAGGGAGAACCCCACCCCGCCCCCGTGGCAGACCCCCGGGACGACTCCCCTGCCAGCCGGATACCTGCTCAACGGCCCCTTCCCTACTGTCGGTTGTGACGCCGGACGCACACCGGCGCCCGATTCCGGCGGCCGGCTCTCCGACGGCACTCTCGCCCCGCGACGACCGCCGCTCTCCCAGGGGGAACGACTCCGTGAAGACCAAGCTCGGCCTCGCCGCCGCGATGGGCGCCTGGAGCGCCCGGCACAGAAAGGCAGCCGTCTTCGGCTGGCTGCTCTTCGTCGTCCTCTCCGCCTACCTCGGCGGACTGCACGGCAGCACCGAGGTCGCCGACTCCGAGGCGATGCCCGGCCAGGTCTCCCGGGCCGCGCGGATCCTCGACGACGCCGGGCTGACCGCCCCGGCGAGCGAGACCGTGCTGGTCCAGAGTGCCACCACGACCGCCGACGCACCGGCCTTCCGTGCCGCCGTCGACCAGGTGCTCGCCGGGGTGACCGGCACCGGCCGGGCCACCGACGTCCGTTCCCCGTACGACACCGGGGCGGTCTCGGCGGACGGCCGCTCCGTCCTCGTCCGGTTCAACGTCGCCGGCGGGGACGAGGTGGCTGTGAAGAACGTCACGGCCGTGCTGGACGCCGTCGCCGCCGTCCAGCGGCAGCACCCGGACCTCACCGTGGCCGAACTCGGCGACGCCAGCTCCGGCAAGTGGATCGACGAGCAGTTCTCCAGCGACTTCACCCGCGCCGAGTGGACCGCCGTCCCGCTCGCGCTGGGCATCCTGCTGATCGCCTTCGGCGCGCTGGTCGCCGCCGTCCTGCCGGTCGTGCTCGCGGTCACCGCCTTCGTCGCGGCCGGCGGACTGGTCGCGCTCGGCAGCGGCGTCCTGCACACCACCGACAGCGCCGGCTCGGTGATGCTGCTGGTCGGCCTGGCCGTCGGCGTCGACTACTGCCTCTTCTACCTGCGCCGCGAACGCGAGGAGCGGGCCGCCGGGCGGGACCTGGAGACCGCGCTGGCGGTCGCCGCCGCCACCAGCGGCCGGGCCGTGCTGGTCTCCGGGGTCACCGTGGTGGTCGCGATGGCCGGCATGTTCCTCACCGGCATGGCCGAGTTCCAGGCGATGGCCTACGCCACCATCGTGGTCGTGGTCACCGCCGTGCTCGGCTCGCTCACCGTGCTGCCCGCCCTGCTGTCCATGCTGGGCGACCGGGTCGAGAAGGGCCGCGTCCCGCTGCTCGGCCGCCTGCGCCGCCCCGGCACCGCCGGCACCGGCGGCCGGTTCTGGAACGCCGTCCTCACCCCGGTGCTGCGCCGCCCGCTGGCCGCCACCCTCCTCGCCACCGCGGTGCTGCTCGCCCTGGCCGCGCCACTGCTGACCATGCGCACCGCCAATCTCACCTTCCGCCAGCAGCTGCCCGCGGGCAACGCGCTGGTCGCCGTCTCGCAGAAGATCGAGGCGGCGTTCCCCGGCAGCCCGGCCCCGGCCTCGGTGGTGATCAAGGCCGCCGACATCGACTCCCCGGCGATGACCGCCGCGATCGCGGACCTCCGGGCGAGGGCGCTCGCCGACGGCCGGATGCACGGACCGGTGGACGTCACCGTGCACCCCGCGCAGAACGTCGCCACCGTCGACATCCCGCTGGGCGGCAGCGGCAACGACGCCACCAGCACCGCCGCGCTGAAGAGCCTGCGCGAGGACCTGGTGCCCGCCACCGTGCTCCGGGTGCCCGGCACCGAGGCGCCGGTCACCGGGCGGACCGCCGCGTCGCACGACTTCAACGCGAAGATGACCGGCTCGATGCCGCTGGTCCTCGGCTTCGTGGTGGCCTTCGCCTTCCTGCTGATGCTGACCACCTTCCGCTCACTGGCCGTCGCCGCCACCGCCGTGGTGCTCAACCTGCTCTCGGTCGGCGCCGCGTACGGGGTGCTGACGCTGGTCTTCCAGCACGGCGTGGGCGCCTCGCTGCTGGGCACCGCCGGGGTCGGCGCGGTCGAGACCTGGGTACCGCTCTTCCTCTTCGTGATCCTCTTCGGCCTCTCGATGGACTACCACGTCTTCGTGGTCTCCCGGATCAAGGAGGGCCGCGACCAGGGCCTGCCGACCCGGGCCGCCGTCGCGCACGGCATCCGCTCCACCGCCGGGGTGGTCACCAGCGCGGCAGTGATCATGGTCGCGGTGTTCGCGGTCTTCGGCACCCTCTCCATGCAGGCGATGAAGCAGATGGGCGTCGGCCTCGCCGTCGCGGTACTGATCGACGCGACGGTGATCCGCGCGGTGCTGCTGCCCGCGGTGATGACCCTGCTCGGCGAGCGCAACTGGTACCTGCCGGCCTGGCTGCGGTGGCTGCCCGAGCTCTCGCACGGCGGGAGCCTCCCGCCGGTCGCCGCCGCGGCCCACGGCCCCGGTACCGCCACCGGGCCCGCCGAACCCGAGCGGGCCCGGCACCGCCGGATCGGGGTCTGACACCACCGGGTCGGGGTCTGACACCACCGCCGGCACCCCGCCGTCCACCGGACGTCACCCGGCCGCCGTCCACCGGCCGCCGGCCGTGACCGGGCCCCGCGTCGCGCGGGGCCCGGTCCGCGTGCGTCATGATGATCACCGTCCAGGCGTCCCGCGGAACGGAGCAGTCCCATGATCCCCTTCGACGAGGGCCGCGCCCGGCTGCTGCTCGCCCGGGCCTGCGCGTCCGCCGGCCTGCCCGAGCCCGACGGCGCCCGGCTGCTCGCCCTGGGCGAGAACGCCGTCTTCGACCTCGGCGACCCGGCCGTGGTGGCCAAGGTCGGCCGCGGCCCCGAGCTGTCCGACCGGGCCGGGCGGGAGCTCGGCTTCGCCCGCTGGCTGGCCGACCGGGGCATCCCGGTGGTCCGCCCGTACGACGCCGTCCCGCCCGAGCCGAACGTCGTCGACGGCCACCCCGTGACCTTCTGGGAGCGGCTGGCCCCCGCCGAACGGCCCGCCCGGCCGGTGGACCTCGCGCCGCTGCTGCTCGCCCTCCACCGGCTGCCGCTGCCGCCCTTCCCGCTCGCCCGGCGGGACCTCCTCGCCCCCGTCGAGCGCTGGCTGGCCTCCGCCGAGGGGCACGTCGACCCCGCCGACGTCGCCTTCCTCCGGGACCGCCGCGACGACTTCGCCGCCGCGCTGCCCGGCCTGCCCGCGCAGCTGCCGACCGGCGTGATCCACGGCGACGCGCTGCCGCGCAACGTCCACGTCGGGGCGGACGGGCCCGTCCTGCTCGACCTGGAGTACGCCTCGCACGACCTGCGCGAGCACGACCTGGTGGTGCTCGCGCTCAGCCACGACCGGTACGGCGTCCCGGCCGAGGAGTACCGGGCGTTCACCGAGGCGTACGGCTGGGACGTCCGGGAGTGGGCGGGCTTCGCGGTGCTGCGCGGCGCCCGCGAGACGGCGAGCGCCTCCTGGGTGGCCCAGCAGGCGCCGGGCAACCCGGCCGCGCTGGCGGAGTTCCGCCGGCGGGTCGACTCGCTGCGCGAGGGCGCCACCGGGGTGCGCTGGTACCCGTTCTGAGCCTGCCGCCCTCCGCGCGGGCTCGGCGGCTCCGACGTGCAACCGGGGCGGTCCGACGGGCGTCTTGTCGGACAGTCTCCCTGATCGGGGACCGGTAGCCGCCCAGTGCCTCAGGAGCCGCAGCCATGCCGGAGCACACCACCTCGCAGCGTCCCGCCCCCTCCGTCCGACGCCGCCGCCGGCTGCTCGCGGGCTGCGTGGCGGTGCTCGCCTCACTCGCCCTGGCCGCCTGCGGCACCGCCAACGGGGCGCTGCAGCCGCAGCCGGGCACCACCGCGTCGGGGAGCGCCTCGGGCACCGGCGCCCCGGCTCCGTCCGCGTCGCCCTCCGGGTCCTCCTCGGCGTCCTCGTCCACGTCCTCGTCCGCGCCGTCGGGCAGCGCCCCCGCCGCCACCCCGCCGGGCGACGCCGTCCCGGTTGCGAAGCCCGCGACCGGCGGACCGGCCACGCCCAAGCCCCCGGCTCCTCCCCGGACCCCGGTGCCCGCCAAGACCCCGGTGCCCGCCACGACCCCGTCCACCGCACCGGCCACCCGGCCGCCCACGACGGCACCGGCCCCGCCCGCCCCGCCGGCCCCGCCCGCGACCGGGGTGTCCACCTCGGTCGTCCGCTCCACCGCCTCCGGCGGGCGGACGGTGGCGCTCACCTTCGACGACGGGCCGGGCCCCGCCACCGGCGAGGTCCTGGACCTGCTGGCCCGGTACGGCGTCAAGGCGACGTTCTGCCAGATCGGCCAGCAGGCCGCCGCCCAACCCGCCATGGTCAAGCGGATCCGGGCGGCCGGCCACCGGCTCTGCGACCACACCGTGAGCCACCCGCTGCCGTTCGCCCCGCTCGCGCACGACACGGCCGCGTCCCAGATCTCCGGCGGCCGGGACATGATCGTGCGGGCCGGCGGGCCGGGCACCGAGGTCGCCTGGTTCCGGGCCCCCGGCGGCGGGTTCACCGCCGACAACCAGCACATCGCCGCGGCCGAGGGCCTGCGCCCGCTCGGCTGGTCGGTCGACCCGCGCGACTGGTCCCGCCCGGGCGTCGCCTCGATCGTCTCCACCGTGCAGGGCCAACTCCGGCCCGGCGGCGTGATCCTGATGCACGACGGCGGCGGCGACCGGAGCCAGACCGTCGCCGCGCTGAAGCAGCTGCTCCCCTGGCTGATCGCCCAGGGCTACCGCTTCGACCTCCCCGCGCGCTGACCCGGCCGACCGGCCGAACGCCTCGCGACAGCCCGGCCCGGTGGTCACCGCTCCGCACCGGGCGACCGATCAACCCGACGCGCCCGGACAGCGGTTGAACACCGGGTACGGGGTGCGACGGCCTCCCCACCGCCGGCCACCCGGTCGGCGGCCCTGATCGCCGTCCCGCGCGACCGGGCCGGTGCCCCACGCGGCGCGAGGCCCGGTCGGCCCGGCCCGCGCGGCCGGGTGCTCCGGCGGTCAGGCCCTCAGCGCAGGGGCCAGCGCGGGTCGATGACGGCCTGCGGGTCCTTGCCGCGGCGGAGCCAGGCCTCCAGGCCCTCCGCCCAGCTCCGGTACCAGTCGATCTGGCGGGTGTGCAGGACGGCGAGCGGCACCTCGCCGACCTCGGCCGGGTACCGCTCCGCGAGGGCGACGGCGACCCGGACGGCGGCGAGGGCGTCGCTGCCGGCCTCGTGGGCGTCGGTCAGCTCGACCCCGTACACCTCGCAGACCCGCTGGAGGGTGCGCGAGCCCTTGCGGTACTTGTCGACGGCCCGGTCGATGACCAGGGCGTCGAGGACCGGCGCGACCGGACCGCCGAGGCGCTCGGCCAAGGGGGCCAGGCCGTGGCGGCGCAGCTCGGCGTCGAGCAGCGAGAGGTCGAAGGGGGCGTTGAAGGCGACCACCGGGTGACCGGCGGCGAGCCGCTCGCACAGGGCGGTGGCTATCTCGTCGACCGCCGCCTTGGCCGGGCGGCCCTTGCTGCGGACGAGCTCGTCGCCGATGCCGTGGATCGCCTCCGCCTCGGCGGGGATCGGGACGCCCGGGTCGACCAGCCAGCCGGTGGCGCTCAGCCGGCGGGCTCCGACGGTGTCCACGAGGGCGGCCGTGACGATGCGGTCCACGGTCGGGTCGGTGCCCGTGGTCTCCAGGTCGAAGCCGACCAGTGGCTGCTGCCACCAGCTCATAGGGATGTGTCCTTCCGTCCTGCTGGTCGAAACAGCCCCTATCATCGCCCGGGCCACCGACAACGCCGCCGGTGGGGCGGGCGGGCACCGCCCCCGGGCCCCGCCGGGCAGGCTCCGGCCCGGCCCGCCGGCACCGTCCCGGGCCCGGTGGAGACCGGCGAAGTGCCCAGCGGCGGTGGCCCGCCGCGAGTGGCCCGGCGACCGGTCCGGACGGCGGCTGACCGACGCGGCCATGACGGCTCCGCCCCTGGCCCAGGGCCGGTCGGCAGCCCGCCGGGACCGGTGGGCGGCCACCCGGGGCCGCCCCGAGCGGGCCGAGCCCGCCGGTTTCCGACCGACGCGGCGGCGGCGCTTCGGCGGTGGTGGCGGGACGCCCGGCGCCCGCGGATCAGTTCGCCGCCGCGGCCGACGCCCCGGCCCCCGCCCCGGCCCCCGTGTGCACGGTCAGCCGGCGGGCCTCGGCCCACACCTCCTCGTCGAGTTCGCCGCGCGTCCGGGTGCTGCGGCCGAGCAGGTCGTAGTCGTCGTCGAGGAGGGCGAGCGCCTCGGCCGGACCGTCGTCGTGCCCCCACCGCCGGTGCGCCGCGTGCGCCAGCTCCCTCGGCGTCAGCTCGCCGGTCAGCAGCCGGGCGGCCAGCGCCACCAGCCCCGCCCGCTCGGCGGAGCGGCTGTCGACCGGCGGGAGGTCGAGTCCGAGCTCCGCGAGCGCCGGCGCCAGCAGCTCGGCGACCGAGGCGTCCGCCTCCCCGTAGGTGCAGGCAGCGAGGACCCGCAGGGCCGGGGTGTCGAGCCCGGCGGCCAGGGCCCCGCAGGCCGCCTCCACCACCTCGCGGGCCCGCAGCTCGCCGATGGTCCAGAGCAGGGCCCGGTCCCGCAGCCGGGCGGCGGCGGGCGAGCCGACGGGCCGGCGGAGCAGCCGGACGTCGACCTGGTCCTCGGAGACCAGGGTGAAGCCGTGCCGCTCGTAGAGGCGGCGCGCGGGGCTGCCCCGGAGGACGTCGAGCCGCACCGGCTCGCCGGCGGCGTCGGCCTCGGCCAGGACGGACCGCAGGACGCCGGAGCCGACGCCCCGGCCCTGGAGCTCCGGGGCGAGGTAGAAGTGCTCCAGCAGCCGCCCGCCCGGCCCGTCGGGGCGGACGGTGACGCAGCCGGCGAGGGCGCCGCCGACCAGCACGGCCGACGTCCAGCGGGTGGAGAAGGAGTCGCGCAGCCGCCGCCGGACCCGGTGCTCGTCGTAGCGGCCGAGCCGTTCGAGGTCGGGGCGCAGCACCACGGCGCGCAGCTCGACCAGGGGTTCGAGGTCGGCGGTCGTGGCGGGGCGCATCGTCCAGGCGGGGGTGGTGGTCACCGGGGCAGTCTTCCAGCGGCCCGGCCGGCCGGGTCGACCGGGCCGGCCGGTTTCGCGGCGGCCCCGGCCCCTGTGCGCCAACCGGCCCGCCGGCCGCTCAGGAGACCGGCCGGGAGTCCCCCCAGATGCCCTCGAACTCCTCGCGGTAGACCTCCAGCAGCCCGGCGTCGGTGCCGCCCGGCTGCTGACCAGCGCCGCCGCGCAGGACCAGGGCGGGCGACTCCATGCCGCGGGCCCGGCGCAGGTAGGGCTGGACCACCCCGAGGTCCCGGGTCTGCCGGCGGGGGCCGCCGGTCTGGCCGGACGGGCGCGGACCCTCGACCAGGTAGGCGGTGAAGCGCGGGGTCTCGTCGAAGACCCGGATCTCGAAGCCCCCCTGGTCGCGCAGCCGGGCCCGGACCCGGCGCACGTGCATGATGTTCATCTCGATCGAACGGGCCAGCTCGCCGCGGCCGAGGCCCAGTTCGCGTTCCCGGCGGCGGACGGCGCTGCTCGCCGGGTTGAGGAAGAGCAGCCGGACCCGGCAGCCGTCGGTGGCGAGGCGGACCAGGCGCTTGCCGGTGTAGTTCTGGCAGAGCATGCCGAGGCCGATGCCGAGCGCGTCCAGCCGCCGGGCGCCGTCCAGCAGGTCCTCCACCGGCAGGTCGCGCTGGAGCCGGACCCGGTCGGCGTGCACCGCGACCACGTCCGCGTACCGGCCGGCCACCAGGGACTCGACGACGTCGGCGGGGACGCCGCCGGTCCCGCCGTCCAGCACGGCGAGCAGCCGGGCGGCGGCGCGTTCGGTCTGGGCGAGCACGGTCGGGGTGAGGACGCGGTTGCGGGAGACGACGTGCCGGGCCACCTCCAGTTCGTCCAGCGCCAGCTCGATCTCCCGGCGGTCGGCCAGGTAGGGGTCGAAGCAGGGCCAGTGCTGGACCATCAGCTCGCGCAGCTGGGGCAGGGTGAGGAAGACCAGCGGGTCGTCGTCGGCCGGGTCGAGCAGGTAGCCCTTGCGGCGGCTGACCTCGCGGACGGCGCCGGCCCGGTGGGCCCACTCCTCGCCGGCCGGGCCGGCCGCGGCCGTCACCCAGTCCTCGCCGTGGGCGGGCGCGTAGATGGGGTAGAGCACCTCGTCGACGAGGGAGCGCAGCCGCTGCTCGACCAGGTTGAGCCAGACGTACGCCCGCCCGGCCAGCCGGACCCGCTGGTAGGCGTCCTCCCACTCGGCGCCGGACCAGGCGAGGGCCGGTATCTCGACCGGGCCGCCCTGGGCCGGCACCACGGCCCGGCCGGTCATGGCGGGGCGCATGACGACCGTCGGGGCCTCGCTGCGGGCGCCGCCCCGGTCGGGGCCGCCGGGCCCACCGCCACGGCCGCCGGCGGGGTACACCATGCGCCACCTCACCTGGTTGCTGCCGGAGCCGGTGGTCTGCCGGATCGTCGGTCGGGTCTTCTGTCGGGTGCTGCCGGTCCTGCCGCGTCCGCCGGCGCCGCACTCCCTGATGGATCGCCACGGCGCGGGAAGCGGCCGGACGATCAAGGGTACTGCCCGCCGCGAGGCGCCCGCAGCCGGTTGGCCGAGGGGGCGCGTGCGCCCCGGCCGCCCCGTGCGTCCCGGCGGCCCCGGGGGTACCCGGCGGACACCCGTTCGGGCGAACACGCGGCGAATGGCCCCGCCCTCGGGGGCGGCGTCGGGGAGTATGCGGACTGTGCCGTGCGTCACGGCGCGCGACCGTCGCACATGCCCGGCCGCCCAGCCGGGAAGAGAGCGTCGGGGTCCGGGCTGATAGTCGGACTACCTGTCAGTTTCCCTCCGACACAAGGAAGTTGAGGACTCATGCAGGTCTGGCCAGGGAAGCCCTACCCCCTCGGTGCCACCTTCGACGGGGCCGGTACCAACTTCGCGGTGTTCTCCGAGAGCGCCGACCGCATCGAGCTCTGCCTGCTCGACGAGGACGGGTCGGAGACGGCCGTCGAGCTGCGCGAGACGGACGCCTTCGTCCGGCACGCCTACCTCCCCGGGGTCCAGCCCGGCCGGCGGTACGGCTTCCGCGTCCACGGACCGTACAACCCGGGCCTCGGCCAGCGGCACAACAGCGCCAAACTGCTGCTGGACCCGTACGCCAAGGCGATGAGCGGGAACATCGACTGGGACGAGTCGGTCTACGGCTACCACTTCGGCGCGCCCGAGCGCCGCAACGACCTCGACTCCGCCCCGCACACCATGCACTCGGTGGTCGTCAATCCGTACTTCGACTGGGGCACCGACCGGCCGCCGCGCACGGACTACCACCGCACGGTGGTCTACGAGGCCCACGTGAAGGGCCTCACCAAGCTCCACCCCGGCATCCCCGAGGAGATCCGCGGCACCTACGCGGGGCTGGCCCACCCGGCGGTGATCGAGCACCTGGCCAAGCTCGGCGTCACCGCGATCGAGCTGATGCCGGTGCACCAGTTCGTCCGCGACCACCGGCTGCGCGACCTCGGCCTGGCCAACTACTGGGGCTACAACACGGTCGGCTTCTTCGCGCCGCACTCCTCCTACTCCTCCACCGGGGACAGAGGCCAGCAGGTGCAGGAGTTCAAGTCGATGGTGAAGGCGCTGCACGCGGCCGGCATCGAGGTGATCCTGGACGTCGTCTACAACCACACCGCCGAGGGCAACCACCTCGGGCCCACCCTCTCGCTGCGCGGCCTGGACAACGTCTCCTACTACCGGCTCGCCCAGGACCAGCGGTTCTACGAGGACACCACGGGCACCGGCAACAGCCTGCTGATGCGCAGCCCGCACGTCCTCCAGCTGATCATGGACTCGCTGCGCTACTGGGTCACCGAGATGCACGTCGACGGCTTCCGCTTCGACCTCGCCGCCACGCTGGCCCGGCAGTTCCACGAGGTGGACCGGCTCTCCTCATTCTTCGACCTCGTCCAGCAGGACCCGGTGGTCTCCCAGGCCAAGCTGATCGCCGAGCCGTGGGACCTCGGCGAGGGCGGCTACCAGGTGGGCAACTTCCCTCCGCTGTGGACGGAGTGGAACGGCATGTACCGGGACACCGTGCGCGACCTGTGGCGCGGCGAGAACGCCACGCTCGCCGAGTTCGGCTCCCGGCTCACCGGCTCCTCCGACCTCTACCAGGACGACGGCCGCCGCCCGATCGCCTCGATCAACTTCGTCACCTGCCACGACGGCTTCACCCTGCGCGACCTGGTCTCCTACAACGACAAGCACAACGCGGCCAACGGCGAGGACAACCGGGACGGCGAATCCTTCAACCGCTCCTGGAACTGCGGCGCCGAGGGCCCGAGCACCGACCCGGCCATCGAGGAACTGCGCGCCCGCCAGCAGCGGAACCTGATCGCCACCCTGATGCTCTCCCAGGGCGTGCCGATGCTCTCGCACGGCGACGAGCTCGGCCGCACCCAGGAGGGCAACAACAACGCCTACTGCCAGGACAACGAACTCGCCTGGGTGCACTGGCCCGAGGGCGACGGCCCCGAGTCCCGGCTGCTCGAATTCACCCAGGGCATGATCTGGCTCCGCCGCGACCACCCCGTCTTCCGGCGGCGCCGCTTCTTCCACGGCCGCCCGGTCTCCGGCCGCCCGGCCAACGGCCACTACGAGGACCTCACCGACATCGCCTGGTTCACCCCCGGCGGGGAGGAGATGACCAAGCGCAACTGGGGCGCCAGCTACGCCAAGTCGCTCACCGTCTTCCTCAACGGCTACGCCATCTCGGAGCCGGACCGGCGCGGCGGGCGGATCGTCGACGACTCCTTCCTGCTGATGTTCAACGCCCACTTCGAACCGCTGGAGTTCACCGTCCCGGCCGACCACGGCCAGGAGTGGCAGGTCGTGGTCGACACCGCCCAGCCCCGGCTGCCCGCCCCCGGCACCGGCGCCCGGGTCAAGGCGGGGGACGCGCTCTCGCTCGTCGACCGCTCGCTGATGGTGCTCCAGCGGCCGGCCTAGGCCGGGTGCCGGACGCCCGGCCGCGGGGCGGCGCCCGGGGTCCGCGGCCGGGCCCCACGGCGTGCCGCGGTCACCACGTTCACCTGTTCGGATCAGCAACGGGTCTTGGCCGCGGGCTCGCACGGGTAGTCATGGACACATGACCTACGCCGCCGAGCCCGCTCAGCCCCGCCCGGCCGCAGTACCGTCCGCCACCTACCGCCTCCAGCTGCAGCCCGGCTTCACCCTCCACGACGCCACCGCCGCGGTGCCCTACCTCGCCGCCCTCGGCGTCTCCCACCTCCACCTGTCCCCGCTGCTGGAGGCCGCCCCCGGATCCACCCACGGCTACGACACCGTCGACCACGGCCGGATCAGCGCCCAGCTCGGCGGCGAACCGGCGTTGCGCGCGCTGGCCGCCGAAGCACACCGGCACGGCCTGCGGCTGCTCGCCGACGTGGTGCCCAACCACATGGCCGTCCCCGTCCCCGAACGGCTCAACCGGCCGCTCTGGCACGTCCTGCGGGACGGCCCCGACTCGCCGTACGCACCCTGGTTCGACATCGACTGGACCGCCCAGCCGGGCCCCCCGGACTCCCCCGGCCGCGGCCGGGTGCTGCTGCCGCTGCTCGGCGACCGGCTCGGGGCCGTCCTCGGCGACCTCGTGGTCGACGGCGAGGAGCTGCGCTACCACGACCACGCCCTCCCGCTGCGGCCCGGCACCGCCGGCCTCCCGCTCCCCGAGCTGCTCAGCCGGCAGTGGTACCGGCTCGCCTGGTGGCGGCTGGCCCGCACCGAGCTGAACTACCGGCGGTTCTTCACCGTCAACGAGCTGATCGCCGTCCGGGTCGAAGTCCCCGAGGTGTTCGAGGCGACCCACGGCGTGCTGCTGCGGCTGCACCGCGAGGGCGTCCTGGACGGGTTCCGGATCGACCACCCGGACGGCCTGGCCGACCCGCGCGGCTACCTGCGCCGGCTCGCCGGGGCCACCGGCGGCGCCTACACGGTGGTGGAGAAGATCCTCACCGGTGAGGAGCGCCTCCCCGGGGACTGGCCGTGCGCCGGCACCACCGGGTACGACGCGCTGCGCCGCATCGACGGCGTGCTCACCGACCACGCCGGCGCCTGCCGGCTGGCCGGCGCCTACGAGCACGCGGTCAGCGGGGCCGGGTCCGGCGGGGAGCCGTGCGCCGACCCGCACCCGGCCGTCGCCGCCGCCCGGCGCGGGCGGGCCGACATGACCGGCCCGCGCGGCGAGCTGGCGGCCGAGGTCGAGCGGCTGGTCCGGCTCGCCGTGCGGATCGGCGCCGCCGAACCCGCCCACGCCGACCACGCGCCCTGGCAGCTGCGGGACGCCCTGCGCCGGGTGCTCACCGGCTACCCCGCGTACCGCCCGTACGTCCGGCCCGGCGAGCCCGCCCCGGCGGTCTCCGAGGAGCAGGTGCGGGCGGCCCTCGACGGCTCCGAGGACGCCACCGGGCGGCTGGTCGCCGACCTCGCCCTCGGGCGGCTCGGCAGCGGGCCCGAGAAGGACGAGTTCTGCGCCCGCTTCGCGCAGACCGCCGCCGCCGTCGCCGCCAAGGGCGTCGAGGACACCGCCTTCTACCGCTGGAACGCGCTGCTCGCGCTGAACGAGGTCGGCGGCGAGCCGGCCCGGCCCGGGCTCCCGCCCGCCGCGTTCCACGCCTGGTGCCAATACGTCGAGGAGCACTGGCCGGCCACCATGACGGTGCTCTCCACCCACGACACCAAGCGCAGCGCCGACGCCCGCGCCCGCCTCGCCGTGCTCGCCGAGCAGCCGCGGGCCTGGGCCGACGAGGCCGCCGCCTGGTCCACCGCCGCCGGCCCGGGCGGCGACCCGAACAGCGACTGGCTGCTCTGGCAGACGCTGGTCGCGGCCTGGCCGATCACCCCGGACCGGCTCGTCCCCGCGCTGCTCAAGGCCGCCCGCGAGGCCAAGCTGCGGACCTCCTGGACGGCCCCCGACGCCCGCTTCGAGCAGGCCCTGGCCGACCGGGCCCGGGCCGCCTACGCCAACCCGGGGCTGCTCCCGCGGATCGAGGGCTTCGTCCGGGCCCTCGCGCCCCACGCCCGGGCCAACACCCTCTCCGCCGCCCTGCTGCACCTGACCGTGCCCGGCGTGCCGGACCTCTACCAGGGCAGCGAGGAGCCGCTGTACACCCTGGTCGACCCGGACAACCGGGGCGTGGTGGACCTCGGCGCGCTCGCCGTCCGGCTCACCGACTCGGCCACCCCCCGGGCGGGCGACCTCGCCCGGGAAAAGCTGCACCTGACCGCGACGGCGCTGCACCTGCGCCGCCGCCGGCCGCTGGGCGCCTACCGGCCGCTGGCCGCCCGGGGCCCCGCCGCCGACCACCTGCTCGCCTTCGCCCGCGGCGACGACGTGATCACGGCGGTCACCCGGCTGCCGTACGGGCTCGCCCGGGCCGGCGGCTGGCAGGACACCGCGCTGGACCTGCCGGCCGGCGGCGCGTGGACGGACGAACTGACCGGACGCCGCCACCCGGCCGGCCCGGTACCGGTGGCGGAGCTGCTGACCGCGCAGCCCGTGGCGCTGCTGACCAGGAGGGGCGAGGCGTGAGGACGCACGAGGTCCGGACCTATGAGGTGTGGGCCCCGGCGGCCACTGAACGGGTCGAGGTGGAGGTCGACGGCGCGCGGCACCCGCTGGCCCGGGACGACGGCCGGCCCGGCTGGTGGCACGGGCCGGCGCCGGCCGGGGACTACGCGTTCCGGCTGGACGGCGGCCGCCCGCTGCCCGACCCTCGCTCGCCCCGGCAGCCGCACGGACCGGACGGACCCAGCCGGTCCGTCGACCACGCCGCGTTCCGCTGGTCGCGGACCGGCTGGCGCGGCCGCCCGCTGCCCGGCGCCGTGCTGTACGAACTGCACGTCGGCACCTTCACGGCCGCCGGTACCTTCGACGCCGCCGCCGAACACCTCGACCACCTCGTCGAACTGGGTGTCGACTTCGTCGAACTGCTGCCGGTCTGCCCGTTCCCCGGCCGGCACGGCTGGGGCTACGACGGGGTCTCGCTCTGGGCCGTGCACGAGCCCTACGGCGGTCCGGAGGGGCTGAAGCGCTTCGTGGACGCCGCGCACCGCAAGGGCCTCGGCGTCGTGCTGGACGTGGTGCACAACCACCTCGGCCCGTCCGGCAACCACCTGCCCGCCTTCGGGCCGTACTTCACCGACCGGCACCACACGCCGTGGGGCTCGGCGGTCAACCTGGACGCCCCCGGCTCGGACGAGGTGCGCCGGTACCTGATCGGCAGCGCGCTGGCCTGGCTGCGCGACTACCGGATCGACGGCCTGCGGCTGGACGCCGTGCACGCCCTCGCGGACGACCGCGCCGTCCACTTCCTGGAGGAACTCTCCCGCGAAGTCGACCGGTTGGCGACCGCCACCAACCGGCCGCTGTTCCTGGTCGCCGAGTCCGACCTCAACTCCCCCCGCACCACCACCCCCCGCGAGGCCGGCGGCCAGGGCCTCACCGCCCAGTGGAGCGACGACTTCCACCACGCGCTGCACACCGCGCTCACCGGTGAGTCCCAGGGCTACTACGGGGACTTCGCCCGCGCCCCGCTGGCCGCCGTGGCCCGGACGCTCACCCGCGGCTTCTTCCACGACGGCACCTGGTCCTCGTTCCGGGAGCGCAGCCACGGCCGGCCCTTCCCGCCCGCGCACGGCCACCGGCTGCTCGGCTACCTGCAGACCCACGACCAGATCGGCAACCGGGCCCTCGGCGACCGGCTCTCCCCCGGCCTCTCCCCCGGGCGGCTCGCCTGCGGGGCCGCCCTGGTGCTCGCCTCGCCGTTCACCCCGATGCTGTTCATGGGCGAGGAGTGGGGCGCGGCCACCCCGTGGCAGTACTTCACCGACCACACCGACCCGAACCTGGCCGAGGCCGTCCGCCAGGGCCGGCGACGGGAGTTCGCCGAGCACGGCTGGCGGGCCGACGCGGTGCCGGACCCGCAGGAGCCGGCCACCGTGCTGCGCTCCGTCCTCGACTGGACCGAGCCGGGGCGCGCCCCGCACGCCGAACTGCTCAGCTGGTACCGGACGCTGATCCGGCTGCGGCGCACCCGGCCGGAGCTCTCCGACCCGGACCTCGCGGCCGTCCGGGCCGAGTACGACGAGGCGGCCCGGTGGCTGGTGCTGCACCGGGGGGCCCACCGGGTGGCGGTCAACCTGGGCGGCGCCCCCGCCGCGCTGCCGCTCGGGGGGCCGGGGCGGGAGGTGGTGGCGTCCTTCGGCGCGTGCGCGCTCGACGGGGCGGCGGTGCGGCTGGGGCCGGACTCCGTCGCGGTCGTCCGGCTGTGAGCGGCGCGGCCGGGGCCGGCCCGCGCCTCGGTTCGCCCGCCGGATCACCAGAGGAAGGTGCCGATCCGCTCCCGCAGCCCGGGCGCGTCCAGGCCGTAGGCGGCCAGGTGCTCGGCCATCGAGCCGTAGTGCCGGTGCTCCGCGCGCGGCACCCCGAGGGCGAGCACCCGGTGCGCCCGGTCCGCCAGCGCCGCGTGCACCTCCCCGGCGGACGTCCCGGCCAGGTAGGGCTCGACCACCACCACGTCCGCGCGTCCGCCGACCACCGCCCGGAGCCCGGCCGCGTCGAACGGCCGCACGGTGGCCGCGTACAGCACCGAGACGTCCAGCCCCTCGGTGGCCGCCAGCACGGCGTCCAGCATCGGGCCGACCGCGAGCACCACGCCCTTGGCGCCCCGGCGCAGGACGGAGAACCGCCCCGCCTCGACCGGTACCGCCGAGGCGTTGCGGTGCTCGGACAGCCGCACGTACACATTGCGGTCACCGTCGGCCACCGCGTGCCGCAGCAACCGCTCCGCCTCGTCCGGGTGCCCCGGGACGTGGACCGTCCAGTCCGGCAGGGTGTCCAGCAGCGCGACGTCGCCCGGCGACATGTGGGTCCGGCCGCCGGCGGGCCAGTCGTAGGAGCCGGCGGCGCTCACCAGCACCGCGCCGACGCCCTGGTGGACGAGGTCCAACTTGACCTGCTCGAAGGGGCGTTCGATCAGGAAGCTGGCGAAGGTGTGGGCGATCGGCCGCATCCCGGTGAGCGCCAGTCCGCCGGCCGCGCCGATCAGCAGCTGCTCGCGGATGCCCACGTTGACCACCCGGTCGGGGTGGCGCTCGGCGGCGGGGGCGAAGCCCGAGGCGCTGATGTCGGCCAGCACGACGGCCAGCCGCGGGTCGTCGTCGAGCAGCCGGGCGGTCACGTCGACGAAGCGCTCGCGCATGGTGTCCATGGAGGTGAAGTCCCTTACTGGTGAGGAGTCTTGTCGGGGCGGCGGACGGAGGCGGCGCTCAGGGGTTCTTCGGCTCCACCCGGGCCACCACGACGCGCGGGCGCCCCGGGTGCTCGGCGGTGAACGCCGCGTACAGCGCCTCGTGGTCGCGCCCGTCCACCGTCTCGGCCGACCAGCCCTCGCCCGCGAAGCGCGCCGCGATGCCGCCCCGCCACCCGTGCGTGGCCGAGGAGTTGTCGATGACGACGACGTGCAGCCGGTCCAGCCCGTACGCGCCGGCGAAGGCCAGCGCCTCGTGGTTCGACCCCTCGTCGAACTCCGCGTCCCCGAGCAGGACCCAGACCGCCGGGTCGTCGAGCCCCTGGGCGCGCAGCCCGAGCGCGGTCCCGACCGCCAGCGGCAGACCGTGCCCGAGCGAGCCGGAGCTGATCTCCACCCCGGGGATCAGCAGGCGGTCCGGGTGGTGGCCGAGCGGCGAGTCGTAGGCGCCGAAGCTCGGGAGCAGCTCCGGGTCGATGAAGCCCTTCGCCGCCAGCACCGCGTAGTACGCCATCGGGCCGTGGCCCTTGGAGAGCAGGAAGCGGTCCCGCTCCTGGTCCTCCGCGGTGGCCGGGGTGACCCGCAGGACGCGGTCGTACAGCACCCAGAGCACGTCCAGGGTGGAGGTGGCGGCCGGGCCGTGCTTCTCGGCGCCGGTCATCCGGCCGATCAGGTCCGGGAGTTGCTCGAAGCCGGCCGCGGTGGCGGTGTTCGTCGTCATGCCGACGATCCTGCAACGTGAAGTCAGCTTGAAGTCAAGCGGCTACAGTGAGCGGCATGACCGCCCCCGCATCCGCCCGCGGCGAGAACTCCGGAGCCTCCACCGGACCGAGCCGGCACGACCTGCTCACCATCGGCCAGCTCTCCGAACGTAGCGGCCTCGCCACCTCCGCGCTGCGCTACTACGAGAAGCTCGAACTGATCCACGCCACCCGCACCACCGGCGGCCAGCGCCGCTTCACCCGCGGCACGCTGCGCCGGATCGCCTTCGTCCGCGCCGCCCAGCGCGTCGGCCTCTCCCTCGACGAGGCCAGGGTCGCCCTGGACCGGCTCCCCGAGCACCGCGCCCCCACCGGCACCGAGTGGGACGGCGTCGCCCGGTCCTGGCAGAACCGGATCGACGAGCAGATCGCCGAGCTGGAGCGGCTCAGGGCCAAGCTCACCGGCTGCATCGGCTGCGGCTGCCTCTCGCTCTCCCGCTGCGCCCTGTACAACGCCGCCGACCGCGCCGCCGCGGCCGGCCCGGGCGCGCGCTACCTGCTCACCCGCGACCCGGCCACCGGCCCCGAACCGGGCACCGACGACTGACCGCTCTCCCACGACGCACGCCGAGGGCGGCCGCACCGGGCGCCGTGACGGCGAACGGCCCGGGCCTCACCCTCCGAGCAGCCGCTCCAGGTCGGCGCGGCCCGGCACGGCGCCGCGGGCACCGAGCGCGGTGACGGCGAAGGCCCCGGCGGCCACCGCGGTGGCCGCCGCCCGGGCGAGCGGGAGGCCGCGGGCGAGTTCGGCGGCGAGCGCGCCGCAGAAGACGTCACCGGCGCCGGTGCTGTCGACGACGGCCACCGGCGGCGCCGTCACGCGTTCGCCGCGGCCGTCCTCGGCGAATAGGGCGCCGTCGCCGCCGAGGGTGACCACCGCGGCCCCGCCGAGCGCCGCCAGCGCCCGGGCCGCCCCGGCCGGATCGTCGTCGCCGGTGAGCTGCCGGGCCTCGACCGCGTTGGCGACGAGCAGGGTGCCCGGTCCGGCCGCCCCGGCCGGGAGCGCCCCGGCCGGCGCGGCGTTGTGCACCCATCGCGCACCCGGCACCGCGGCGACGGCCCCGGCCGCCGCTTCGAGGCACGGCGTCGGGACTTCGCCGCTGGTCAGCACCACGTCGCCGGCGCGCAGCCGCAGCGCGGCGAGGGCGTCGGCGACGTGCCCGGCCGAGAGCAGCGCGTTCGCGCCCGGCAGCACCAGGATGCTGTTCTCCCCGCCGGGATCCACCATGACCAGGGCCTGCCCCGTCGCGGCCGCGCCCTCGGCGCCCACCATGCCGGTGCCGACCGCGCGGCGCCGCAGCTCGGCGAGTGCCCGGCGGCCGGCGTCGTCCGCGCCGACCCTCGCGACCAGGTGGGTGGCCGCCCCGAGCGCGGCGGCGGCGACCGCCTGATTGGCACCCTTGCCCCCGAAACCCTCGTCGACGGAGGTCACCAGCACCGTCTCACCGGGCGCGGGCAGGACGGGACAGCGCAGGATCCGGTCGGCGTTCACCGATCCGACGGCCACCACACGGCCGGGAGTCTCTCTGTTCACCCCTCCTGTCTAGACGGTCGGACGCCCGCGTGCCAGGCCGCCACGGACGGGTCGCGCGCGGAGTGAATATCCGGGCCGGCCGACTTCCCGCTCCCGGCACGACCACCACCCCGGCATTCCGGCTATTCACCGGCATCACTCCCGCCGGAATTCCGCCGAACCCCGTGCCTTCCGCACATTCGCACGCATGGAATTGCGCGGACTGGTAAGACTCTTGTGATCACGAGAGGAGGTGGCAGACTGTGACTCGACGTCAACTGACAAGGAGCGGCCAGAGTGGACAGCCCGACCGTGCTCCGGCGTAGGCTCGGATCCGAGTTCCGCCGCCTGCGCGAGCAGACCGGGCTGCAGGCGAAAACCGTCGCCGACACCCTGGGATTCAGCGCCGCAAAGGTCTCGCGCATCGAATCGGGCCAGACCACCCTGAAGGAATCGGACGTCCGCGCACTGCTCGAACTGTACGGCGTCCGGGACGATTTCGAGCGGCGGCAGTTCATCTCACTGACCCGCCGCAGCACCCAGCGGGGCTGGTGGCACGACTACGGGGACGCCCTCCCCGACTGGTTCCAGACCTACGTCGGGCTGGAGGCCGATGCCGCCCGCATACGCGCCTACGAGACCGAGTTGATCCCCGGGCTGCTGCAGACGCCGGACTACGCCCGCGCCATGTTCCGGATCTCGCCGTCGGAGCAGGGGCACGGTGAGATCGAACGCCGGGTCAGACTCCGGATCCAGCGCCAGGAGGTCTTCCAGCGCGCCGATCCGCCGGTCGTCCAGGCGGTCCTCAACGAGTCCGCCCTGCGCCGCGCGGTCGGCGGGGCAGAGGTCATGCGCGCCCAGGTGCGCCATCTCGCCGAGTTGGCGCACAAGCCCAGCGTCACGATCCAGGTGCTTCCCTTCAGCACCGGAACGCACCCCGCCATGAGCATGGCCTTCCACATTCTCTCCTTCGCCGACGTACCGGGCGACATCGTCTATGTCGAGGCATTGACGAGCAGCCTCTACCTGGAGAAGGAGTCGGACATCGCGCGTCATGTGCTCGTGTTCGACCAGCTCGCGTCGACCGCCATGAACGCCGAGGAGTCCCTGTCCTGGATGCACGATCTCGTCGCGGAGGGGTACGGAAATGACGACTGACCTGGTGTGGCGCAAGAGCAGCTTCAGCGGCAGCGAGGGCGGGAACTGCGTGGAGGTCGCGGACGGTGCCGCCGGTGCGGTGCCGGTGCGGGACAGCAAGGACCCGTACGGCCCCTCCCTCACCTTCACCGCCGACGCCTGGGGCTCCTTCCTGACCGCCCTGCACACCGGTGAGCTGACCGTCCGGCCCTGAAGTCGCCGGCGACGCCTGTGGTCTACTGCCGGTCATGCCGCTGCTGATGCTGGACCTCGACAACACCCTGATCGACCGTGATGCCGCCTTCCTGGCCTCCGCCCGGGCGTTCCTGGCCGAGCACGGCCTGCCCGGCAGCGACCTCGGCTGGATCGCGGAGCTCGACGCGAGCGGGTACACCCCGGAGGACCGGATGGCCGCCGCCCTGGCGGCCCGGTACGGGAGTTCGGTACCGGCGAGCGCCGTCGACGCCCTGCTCGACAACGGTGGCGCCGACCTCGTGGAGCTCGCCGCTCCCACCCGCCGGGCACTGGCCCGGGCCCGGGCCGACGGCTGGGCGTGCGTCATCGTCACCAACGGCCGTACCGGGCAGCAGGAGGCGAAGATCCGCCGTACTGGGCTCGACCGGATCGTCCAGGGCTGGGTGGTCTCCGAGGCCGTCGGCCACAAGAAGCCCGCTCCGGAGATCTTCCGGGCCGCGGCCGAGACGGTGGGGCAGCCGCTCAGCGGCGCCTGGATGGTCGGCGACTCGGCGCACGCCGACATCGCGGGCGCGCACGCGCTCGGCCTGGGCAGCGTCTGGGTGTCGGCCGGCCGCTCGTGGGCGCAGGACGCGTACCGGCCCACCCTGGTCGCCGAGGACGTCGCCACCGCGATCGGCCACGCGCTCGACCACGCCTGCGGCGGGGCGGCCGGCGGCGGGGGGATCGGCGGCCGGTGACGGCCCGGAGAGCTTTACCTCCTGCTGGGGAAACGGCCCCCTCCGCCCAGCTCCCCACGCCCCCTCAGCGGCCGCCGGGGGTGCCTCCGGCACGGCCTCCACCGGCCCGGAAAATGGCCTCCGACCAGCCACTTTCCCTCTTCCGGCGACTAGAATCGAGGGGACCGGACGGCCCCGCGTCCGCCCGTGGAGAGGACCAGATGCACCGCGACATCCGCACCACCGACGACGTCCTGGACCTGCTGGACCAGCTCTTCCCCCCCGCCGCCGACCGGTGGACGGACCAGGCCCGCGACTGGTGGGACCAGTTCTACGCGGACCGCTCCGCGCCGCGCCCTTTCTTCGTCCCCAAGCCCGACGAGAACCTCGTCTCCTACCTGGACCGCGGCCTGCTCACCCCCGGCCGTGCCCTGGACCTCGGCGCCGGCCCCGGACGCAACGCCGTCCACCTCGCCTCGCAGGGCTTCGAGGTGGACGCCGTCGACCTTTCCCCCACCGCCGTCGCCTGGGCCGGCGAACGGGCCCGCGAGGCCGGCACCGACGTGCGCTTCCACTGCGGCAACATCTTCACCGTCGAACTCCCGCACCGGCAGTACGACCTGGTGTACGACTCGGGCTGCCTGCACCACCTCCCGCCGCATCGGCGGATCAGCTACCTCGCCCTGCTGGAGCGGGTGTTGAAGCCGGGCGGGCACCTCGTCGTGAACGCCTTCGCGGCTGGCGCCATGGGCTCCGAACTCCCCGACCGGGAGCTCTACCGCAACGGCCGGCTGGACGGCGGCCTCGCCTACACCCCGGACGAACTGCGCCACCTCTTCTCGGAGTTCACCGAGATCGAGATCCGCCCGATGGTGCCGCACGGGCCCGACTCGCCGCTCTTCGGCATCCCGGTGCTGCTGAGCGCCCTGTTCCGGCGCCCGGCCGAGTAGGCCCGGGCGCCGGGGTTCGCGTGGTGCCGGGAGTGCGTGGTGCCGGGGTTCGCGTGGTGCCGGGGTTCGCGTGGTGCCGGGGGCGTGGTGCCGCTACGCCACGACGGCGAGCGGCATCACCCGCCCGCCGTCGGTCAGCAGCATCGCCACCGCGCTCACCGCGCCGGTGGCGAGGTCGACCCGCAGGACCAGCACCCGCTGCCCCTGGTTCTCCGAGCCGTGCTGGACGGTGGTGTACGCCGCGTTGGCGGCGCGGTCGACCACGAACGCCTCCTCCTGGACGGCGGCGGGCCCCCAGAACTGCTCGGGGATGGTGGCGAGCGGCTTGAGCGCGATCCGCGGGTGGGCCGGGTCGGCGGTGTCCACGGTGGCCAGCGCGAGTTCGCGCCCGTCGGCGCTGAGCACCTGGCGGTCGCCCACCAGCGCCTTGGGGTTGAGTACTCCGCCGCTGACCTCCGCGACCGGGTTGGCGGCGAGCGTGGCCACCGGGCCGACCCGGACGGTCCGCCGGTCGTCCGCGGCGACCGTCAGCGAGCCGTCGCCGTTGGCCACCGCCCGCTTCGCCACCTGCGCCGACACCACCCGGCCGCCGAGGAAGGCGAGCGCCTCGGGGGCGCGCACCCCGATCCCCTCGACCGGGTGCTCCCCGGTGCCGTCCGGCCGGACGGCCCGCAGGCGCCCGTCGGCCGCCGGACCGCTCGACTCGGTCCAGTGCACGACCTCGCCGCTCACCGGGTCGACGACCGGGGCGCTCTGGCGAGTGCCCGCGCCGGCGGCGGGCAGGCCGGAGATGTCCTTGAGGTCGGTCGGGCCGCCCTGGCCGAGCACGGAGACGCGGGGCTCACCGGGGTGGTCCGCGTCCTGGAAGCCGTACTGCGCGGTGCCGACCATCCCGGCGAAGCCGGCGGTGAAGCCGGCCGGGGTCGCACAGCCGCGGATGTTGGTCGGCGGCTTGGCGAGCCCGTTGCTGACCGCGAAGCTGCGCACCTTCCGCGCCGCGCCGTCCGCGCCGACGGTGACCAGGACGCAGCGCTCGTCCGGCGTCCCGGCGTGCGTGCTCACCGAGAGGACCAGGCCGCCGACCTCGGTCGCGGTGGGCAGCGTGTCGAGGAGCACCTTCTCCGGGAACCGCACCTCGGCCGTCGGCCCGCCGGTGCCCGTCGTGGCACCCGCCGACGGGGTGGCCTCCCCCATCCCCGTACCGCCGCTCTGGCACGCCGTCAGCGCCAGCAGCGGCACGGCGGCCGCCGCCAGGACAGCCCTGCGCAAGGGCTTCATGCCCCCCACCTCCACCCGTTCGGTTCCGGCCCAGGGTAGCCGGGCCCGGTTCCGGGCCGTACGGCGGCGGCCGGTCGGTCCGGCGGGTGGCCGGGGGCGGTCCCGTCGACCACCGGGCGCGATCGCGGCCGAGGCAGCTCAGGACCGCGCCGGGGCAGTGGTCCCGGGAGGGGTACCGGAAGGCGGACTCCTCGTCGC
Organism: Kitasatospora sp. NPDC059973; assembly: GCF_042737525.1. Classification (NCBI taxonomy): domain Bacteria; kingdom Bacillati; phylum Actinomycetota; class Actinomycetes; order Kitasatosporales; family Streptomycetaceae; genus Kitasatospora; species Kitasatospora sp. NPDC059973. Next base: position 46,690 of record NZ_JBHWUI010000033.1, read on the forward strand.
CGCCCCCCCTGGCCGTCGCCGGACGCCGATGCCCTACGGTGGGCGCCGGAAGGGGTGGCACATGACCGACGACCGACCGACGAACTCGGCTCCACCGCCCGCGCCTTGGCCGCTGATCGCGACCGGGAAGCCGTTCGCCGACCGGGTCGGCGACCTGGTCCGGGCCTGGGAGGCCGACGGGCGGGACCCGGACCGGCTGGTGGACGGGAAGCCGTTCTTCGCCCTGTACTGCTGGCACCTGTGGACTATCCGCGAGGGCCGGCCGCACGACGCCGCCACGGCCGCGTACGTGGCGAGCGCCCACCGGGCGAACGGCGGCGCGGCCGGCTGGGACGCCCTGCTGCGCGGCCGGGCGTACTGCTCCTGCCACGGCGAGCGCTGGCGGCTGGAGAACCTCTCGATCTGCCTCGGCTGCCTGGAGTACGTCTGCTTCGAGCTCGGCCGGCCGTGCTGCCCCGGCGCGCCGGTCGTCGGCTGAGGCTCGGCCGGAACCGGCCCCGCCGGACCGCCCGACCGCCCCGCCGGACCGCCCGACCGCCCGACCGCCCGGCTACCGCCCGACCGACAGTCCGTCAGCCGGCCAGCAGCCGGGCCAGCAGCGCCGCCGGACCCTCCGGCAGGCTGCCGTGCACCAGCTCCGTCCGGTGGACCAGCCGCGGCTCCCGGACCGGCACGGCGACGACGCCCGCCGCGCCCTCCGCCGCCGGGGCCGGGAGGACGACCAGGCCGTGCCCGGCGGCGACCAGGGCGAGCAGGCCCCGGACGTCCGTACCCAGGTAGCGCGCGGCCGGGCGGAACCCGTCGACGGCGGTGGCGGCCCGCAGCCGGGCCGCGTCCGGCGCCAGGTCGGGAGCGTCCAGCCAGCGCGCGGCGGACAGGTCGGCCAGGGCCAGACCCGCGCGGCCGGCCAACGGGTGCCCGGCGGGCAGCGCGACGGCGAGCGGCCGCTCCCCGACCGCGACCGTGCCGAGCGGGCCGACCTCCGGGAGCGGCAGGGGGTCGCTCGGGGCCGCGAGCCCGTCGATCAGGGCGAGGTCCACCTCGCCGGTCGCCACCTGGGCGGGCAGCGCCTGCGGGGGGAGGACCCGCACGACGAGGTCCAGTCGCGGGTACTCCCGGCGCACGTCGGCCAGCGCGCTCCCGAGCGCGGCGCCGACCGCCAGCGGGGTGGCCCCGAGCACCAGGAGGGCGCTCGGGGTGCCCGCCAGGCGTGCGACGTCGGCGCGCGCCGCGTCCAGCCGCACCAGCAGCGGGGCGGCGTGCTCCAGCAGCCGCGCGCCGGCCTCGGTCGGGCCGACCGGGCGGCGGCCGAGCAGGACCGTCCCGAGATCGGCCTCCAGCGCGGCGATCTGCTGGGAGACCGCGGACTGCGTGAAGCCGAGCGCACGGGCCGCCTCGGAGAAGGAGCCGAGCCGGACCACGGTGACGAAGGTGCGCAGCTGCTGGGGGTCCATGGCTATCAGATCCTCTGATCCAAAGGTAAGAGATCATCGTTGGCGCTGATCCGGAGTCAGGGGTCAGGATAGCCGCATGACCTATCTGACCCCCCGCCTCGCCCTGGTCGGCGACCGCTCCCCCGCCGTCCGCTCGCACGCCCGCGTGCCCGGGCTGCTCGACGCCCTCGCCACCCGCGACCAGCTCGCCCTGGACGCCTACTGGATCCCCACCGGGGACGCCGGGGCACCGGGCGCCCTCGACGGCTTCGACGCCGTCTGGCTGCTCCCGGGCAGCCCCTACCACAGCGAAGCGGGCGCGCTGGCCGCCGTCCGCACCGCCCGCGAGCGGGGCATCCCGTTCCTCGGCACCTGCGCCGGCTTCCAGCACGCCGTGGTGGAGTACGCCCGCAACGTCTGCGGCATCGACGGCGCGGCGCACGGCGAGAGCCACCCCGACGAGGACGACCTGGTGATCGTGCCGCTCAGCTGTTCCCTGGTCGGGCACGAGGGCGCGGTACGGATCGCCCCCGGCACCCTCGCCGAACGCGTGCTCGGGGAGACCCGGACGCTGGAGCGCTACCACTGCCAGTACGGGCTGAACCCGGCCTACCTGGAGCGGCTGCGCGCGCCCGGGCTGCGGTTCAGCGGTACGGACGAGGCCGGCGAGCCGCGGATCCTCGAACTGCCGGAGCACCCCTTCTTCCTGGCCTCGCTCTTCCAGCCCGAACTGGCCGGGGACGGCACCCGGGCGCACCCCTTCGTCCGGGCGCTGGCCGCCGCGGCGGCCGAGCACGCCGGCGCGGCCGCCCGCGCCTGAACCGGCCGCACCTGAGCCGGCCGCCGGGGTGCGGGCGGGAACGGCGGGCTCACATCGGCAGCGACCGCAGCCGCACCGGCCCGTCGGGCAGCCGCGCCCCCTCGGTCAGCGGTGTCCACATGGTCCGCAGCGGCATCGGTACGACCCGCCCGCCGGGCTGCTCCACCAGCACCTCACCCGCCGTCTCCCGCCAGCCGAGCCGCTCGTAGAGCGCGACCAGCGGCGGCCGGCAGAACAGCAGCGCGTACCGCGGGCCCAGCGTCCGGGCGTGCGCCAGAGCCGCGCCGACCACCACCCGGGCCAGCCCCCGGCCCCGGGCGTCGGGGGCGACGGCCACGCCGCCGACCCCCACCGCCTCGGTGTCCGTCCCGCCGACCGTCAGCGGCAGCGGCAGCAGGCCGGCGTGGGCGACCAGGCGGCCGTCCGCCGCCCGGACGCCGAAGTGGATCTCCTTCGGCAGCCAGGTCAGGCCGGTGTGCGCGACCCCGAAGGGATCGTCGCCGGCGCCCAGGACCTCTTCGAGGTCGCGCCGGGCGTACTCGGCGAGGCGAACGGCAGCGGCGGGCGCGGGTGCGGGTGCGGGTGCGGCAGCGGCGGCGGGTGCGGGAGCGGCAGCGGCGGCGGGTGCGGGAGCGGGCGCGGCAGCGGCGGCGGGTGCGACGGCGGGTGCGGCAGCGGCGGCGGGAGCGGGGTGATCGGCCATCCCCCCATGATCGCCTTCCCGGCCGACTCCGAGAAGGGTCAGCCCTGACGGGCCTTCAACGCGTTCCAGACCTCGTCGACCCGGGGGGCGAGTGCCTCCAGCGGTCCGCTGTTGTCGATCACCACGCCCGCGACGGCCAGCCGGTCGGCCCGGGAGGCCTGCGCGGCCATCCGGGCCCGGGCCTCCTCCTCGGTCATGCCGCGCAGCCGGACCAGCCGGTCGATCCGCACCTCGTCGTCGGCGTCGACCACCAGGACCAGGTCGTACAGCGGGGCGAGGCCGTTCTCCGCCAGCAGCGGGACGTCGTGCACCACCACCGCGTCCGGGGCGGCGGCCGCCTCCAGCTCGGCGGACCGAGCCCGGACCAGCGGGTGGACGATCGCGTTCAGCGCCCGCAGCCGCTCGGGGTCGGCGAAGACGACGGCGCCGAGCGCCGGGCGGTCCAGCGCACCGTCCGGCCGCAGCACGCCCTCGCCGAACTCGGCCACCACGGCGCCCAGACCGTCCGTCCCCGGGGCGACCACCTCACGGGCGATCACGTCCGAGTCCACGATCACCGCGCCGTGGGCGGCGAGCAGCCGCGACACCTCGCTCTTGCCCGCACCGATGCCACCCGTCAGTCCGATCTTCAGCATGGCGCCAGGCTACCGGCGCCCCCGGCCCGCGGTCAGCCCCGACCGGGCTCAGTCCAGGTCGAGGCTCTCGCCGTCCCCGAGGGTGCGCAGCTCGGCGCCCGTCCCCGGGCCGCCGGGGCCGACCAGTCGGGTGTGCACGGCCAGGCCCGCCGGGCTGAGCACCGCGTCGTGGATCGGCAGCGCCCGGCGCGGGCCCGCCTCCCGGACGTAGTCGACCAGTTCGGAGACCTTGGTCCACGGGGCGGCGATCGGGAGCAGCAGCGTCTCCACCACGTGCGGCGGCACGGTCAGCGCGTCACCGGGGTGGAAGAGCCGGCCGTCGAAGAGGAAGCCGATGTTCTTCACCGGCGGGATGTCCGGGTGGATCACCGCGTGCCACTCGCCGTGCACGGAGACCTCGATCCCGCCGATCTCGAAGGCGTCGCCCTCGCCGACCACCGCGACCCGAGGGGCGACGCCCTCCAGCTGGTCGGCGACCGCTCGGTTGGTCCAGACCCGCAGCGCCGGGTCGGCCTCCAGGGCGGCGCGCAGCCGGGCCTCCTCGAAGTGGTCGGCGTGCTCGTGGGTGATCAGCACCGCGTCCGCGCCGGCGAAGGCGGCGGGGTCGGTGAACATTCCGGGGTCGACGACGACGGTGGTGCCGCCGTGCTCCAGGCGGACGCAGGCATGGCCGAACTTGGTGATTCGCATGGGAAAACCGTACAGCAAAGCTGTGCAGTTTGGCTGGACACCTGAGCGATAGACTTCTCCCATGACCAGCGACACCGCAGGCGGCCGCGACACCGCCGCCGCTCCGCGTCCGGAGACCCTCGAACTGGCCGCCGACCTCCGCGCCGCCGTCGGCGACCTGGTCCGCGCGCTCCGCCCCGGCGACACCCTGCCGCAGAACCAGGCGGGCGTCCTCGGCCTGCTGATCCGCGACGGGCAGGCCCTCACCGTCAGCGAACTCGCCACCCGCCAGCGCGTCCGCCACCAGTCGATGGCCCGTACGGTCGCCCTGCTCACCGGGGCCGGCCTGGTCACCCAGGAGCCGCACGCCACCGACGGACGCAAGCTGCTCGTCTCCCCCACCGGGGCCGGCCGCGCCGCCCTCGCCGAGCAGCGCGCCCGCCGCGAGGCCCGGATCGCCACCGCCATCGAGGCCCGACTCACCCCCGGGGAGCGGGAGACCCTCCGCGACGCCGTCGCCCTGCTGCGCCGCCTGCCCTGACCGCCGCGCACGGCGGCGGGCAACTCCCCGGACGGGGAGCGGTTCTGACGTCCTGCTAGGGTCCGAACCCGTGACAGACAGGGCTCAGCAGCAGTACGAGGCCATGCGGGGCCACTTCCACCGGGCCGCCGAGCAGCGCGGCTTCGTGCTCGACCCCGCGCAGGAACCGCCGGTCGAACGGCTCAGCCGACTCGCGGGGGAACTGGCCCGCCCGACCTGGCGGCTGCGGCAGCCACCACGGCACCTCTACCTCTGGGGACCGGTCGGCCGCGGCAAGAGCTGGCTGGTGGACACCTTCCTCGACGGCCTGCCCACCCCGCGCAAGCGCCGGCTGCACTTCCACGACTTCTTCCGCCGGCTGCACGAGGGCGTCGCGCAGGAGTCCCACGCCCACCGGGCGGGCTCCGCGGTCGACCGGGCCGTCGACGAGCTGCTCGGGGACTGCCGGCTGCTGGTCTTCGACGAGTTCCACGCCCACGACGCGGGCGACGCCATGCTGGTCGCCCGTCTGTTCACCACCCTGCTCAACCGCCGGACCACCCTGGTGACCACGTCCAACTACCCGCCCGACGGACTGATGCCGGACCCGCTCCACCACCACCTCTTCGAGCCGACGATCAGGCTGATCACCGAACGGATGGACGTCCTGGGCGTCTGCGGGGCGGTGGACTTCCGGCGGCAGCCGCGCGCCGAGGACGCCCGGCAGCGCTTCACCCGCGGCGCCCGGCTGCTTCCGGGGACGGAGCGGGCCGCGGGCCTCACACCGCCCCGGCCCGAGGAGGCCACCGCGGTGACGGCGCACCACCGCGAGCTGCCGGCCCGGGCGGTCCGCGACGACCTGGTCTGGCTCGGTTTCGACGAGCTGTGCGAGGGCCGCACCGCCGTACCCGACTACCTGGCGCTCGCCGAGCGCTTTCCCACGCTCGTCCTGGACGGTGTGCCGCCGCTGGCCACCGCCTCCTCCGACGCGCGCCAGCGCTTCGCCAACCTGGTCGACGTCTGCTGCGACCGCGACACCCGCCTGGTGCTGATCGGCGCCGACCCGCTCGCCGGACTGCCCGCCGGCTCCGGTCTGCTGCGCGACCTCGACCGCACCGCCAGCCGGCTCGCGCTGCTCCGGCAGCCCGGCTGATCAGGTGTTCGCGCCCACCCCGGCGCCCGCCAGGTCGTGGACGGGGGCCCGCGGCACCGGCAGCACGGCCGGCTCGATGGCCGGCAGTTCGACGTGCTCGCTCAGGCCGAACCGCCGGTGCAGCCGCCGCAGCGGAGCCGGGGCCCACCAGTTGAACTCGCCGAAGAGGCTCATCGCGGCGGGCACCAGCAGGCAGCGGACCAGGGTGGCGTCCACCGCCACGGCGACGGCCAGCGCGATGCCCATCTGCTTGACCATCAGCATGTCGCCGAGCGCGAATCCGGCGAAGACGATCACCATCAGCAGGGCCGCCGAGGTGATGATCTTCCCGCTGCGCTGGACGCCCAGTTCGACCGCCCGGGTACAGCTGTGCCCCTTGTCCCGCAGTTCCTTGATCCGGGCGAGCAGGAACACCTCGTAGTCCATCGACAGGCCGAACGCGAAGGCGAAGACCAGCACCGGGATGAACGTCTCCAGCCCGCCCGTGGGGCTGAAGCCGAGCAGACCGCTGAACCAGCCGTCCTGGAAGACCAGGGTGAGCGCGCCCAGGGAGGCGCCGAGCGAGAGCAGGTTCATCAGCAGGGCCTTGACCGGCATCACCAGCGAGCCCGTCATCAGGAAGAGCAGCACCAGCGTCCCGAGCGCCACCAGGCCGAGCGCGATCGGGCCCCGGGTGAGCAGTTCGTGCTGGAAGTCGACCACCGAGGCGGCCCCGCCGGTGACGTAGGTGGTGAGCCCGCTCCGGTCGGCACGCAGCTCCTTGACCACCTGTTCGGCCTCGGCGCCCTGGGGGTCGCCGTGCACCAGCACGTCGATGGTGGAGAGCCGGTCGCCGACCGGGGTCACCGCCCGGACGCCGTCCACTCCGGGCAGCTTGGCGACCACGTCGTCCGCGTACGCCTGGGCCACCGGCGCGCCGCCCTCGACGACCACGGTGATCGGGGCCTGGGCGGACTGCGGGAAGCGCTGGTCGATGGTCTCGGCGACCTGCCGGCCGGCCGAGGAGGCGGGCAGCACGGCGGCCCCGGAGGTCCGCATGTCGGCGTGCAGGAACGGCGCCCCGGCGGCCATCAGCAGCGCGGTGCAGGCGAGGGCGACCGGGACGGCGCGCTTGCGGACCCGGCGGACGGTGCGGCTGAAGAAGCCCTCGTCGGGGACGGGCGCGCTCGGTGCCTTGATCCGGCTCCCGGCGAAGCCGAGCAGCGCGGGTATCAGGGTCAGGGCCGCGGCCACGGCGATCACCACCACGCTGGCTCCGGCGGCGGCGACCGCGCCGAGCACCGGGCTGGTGAAGACGAAGAGGCCGGAGAGCGCCACGGCGACGGTCAGTCCGGAGAAGGCCACCGTCCGGCCCGCGGTGGCGGCGGTCCGTTCGACGGCGGCGGCGATGCCCGCGCCGTGCCCGCGTTCCTCGCGGAAACGATTCACCATGAGCAGTGCGTAGTCGATCGACAGGCCCAGTCCCAGCACGGTGGCGATCGGCAGCACGCTGGTGTCGATGTCCATGATCCTGCTGAACCCGAACATGGCCAGCAGCGCGCCGCCCACCGAGGCGACCGCGCCGATCACCGGCAGGCTGGCGGCGGCCAGGCCGCCGAAGACCAGCACCATGACGACCAGGGTGAGCGGCAGGGTGACGATCTCGCCGAACCGGGTGTCCTTCTCGGTCTGCTTCTTGACCTCCTGCTCCAGCACGAGGTCGCCGCCGACGGTGACCTCGGCCCCGTCCGCCCGGATCCCGGCGAGGCGCTGGCCGACGGCGTCGGTCTGCGCGGCGGTGCTGTCGTCGGCCATCCGGACCGAGACCAAGCCGGCGTCGCCGTCGGCCGAGCGCAGCGCGGCGGCGGCCGGGCCGGGGCCGTAGGCGTCGCTGACCGAGGAGACCCCCGGCAGTGCGGCGATCTCGGCGGTGGCGCGGGTGACGGCGTCCCGGACCCCCGGGTCGTCGACGGGCCTGCCGTCCACCACCGCGGTCACCGTGCCCCGGGCCGGGTCGGCCGCGGTGACCACCGCGCTGCCGCGGTCGGCCTCGGAACTGGCCGAGGAGGCACCGGCGACGGACCCCTCGAACACCCGGCCGCCGATCAGGACACCGACCACCAGGACGACGGCCCAGAGACCGAGGACCCACCGCCGGTGCCGGAAGCAGAACCGGCCGAGGGCAGCGAGCCGCCCGTCGACCTGACGGCCGGCGGACGTGCGGGTGGGGGGTGTCACTGCGGTGCTACGGCGCATGTGCGGGGGGTGCCTAGCGTGTGGGGCCGGAGTGAACGGCCCGTCGGGCAACTCATCCCAAGGTAGGGCCTAGGTCCTGAATCACCCATAGGCACCCGATGAGCCCCTTATCACAAAAATCCAGCGGATAAGGAACAAATAAGTGAATGCCCAAAACAATGAGCCCCACCCGGAGTTCCGGGTGGGGCTCATCGATCAAGCGGCTATGCGCAGGGCACTAGCGAAGGGCGAGAGCTCAGCTCTGGCCGCCCGCCAGCTTCTCGCGCAGGGCAGCCAGGGCCTCGTCCGAAGCGAGAGCGCCGGAGCCCTCGTCGCTGCTGGAGGAGTACGAGCCACCGGCGGCGGCGGCGACAGCGTCGCCACCCTCGGCAGCGGCCTCGGCGTCGGCCTCGCGGCTCTTGATGACCTGGGCCTGGTGCTGCTCGAAGCGGGACTGCGCCTCGGCGTACTGGCGCTCCCACTCCTCACGCTGCTTCTCGAAGCCGGGCAGCCAGTCGTTCGCCTCGGGGTCGAAGCCCTCCGGGTAGATGTAGTTGCCCTGGTCGTCGTACGAAGCGGCCATGCCGTACAGGGTCGGGTCGAACTCGACCTCGGCCGGGTTGGCACCGAGGGCCTCGTTGGCCTGCTTCAGCGAGAGGCTGATGCGACGACGCTCGAGGTCGATGTCGATGACCTTGACGAAGATCTCGTCGCCGACCTGGACGACCTGCTCCGGGATCTCGACGTGGCGCTCGGCCAGCTCGGAGATGTGGACCAGACCCTCGATGCCCTCGTCCACGCGGACGAACGCACCGAACGGAACCAGCTTGGTGACCTTACCCGGAACGACCTGGCCGATCTGGTGGGTACGGGCGAACTGCTGCCACGGGTCCTCCTGGGTCGCCTTCAGCGACAGGGAGACGCGCTCGCGGTCCATGTCAACGTCGAGAACCTCGACGGTGACCTCCTGGCCGACCTCGACAACCTCGGACGGGTGGTCGATGTGCTTCCAGGACAGCTCGGAGACGTGAACCAGACCGTCGACGCCGCCGAGGTCCACGAACGCACCGAAGTTGACGATCGAGGAGACGACGCCGGAGCGCACCTGACCCTTCTGCAGGGTGGTGAGGAAGGTCTGGCGGACCTCGCTCTGGGTCTGCTCCAGCCAGGCACGGCGGGACAGGACCACGTTGTTGCGGTTCTTGTCCAGCTCGATGATCTTGGCCTCGAGCTCCTTGCCCACGTAGGGCTGGAGGTCGCGGACGCGGCGCATCTCGACGAGCGAGGCCGGCAGGAAGCCACGGAGGCCGATGTCGAGGATGAGACCACCCTTGACGACCTCGATGACGGTACCGGTGACGATGCCGTCCTCTTCCTTGATCTTCTCGATCGTGCCCCAGGCGCGCTCGTACTGAGCACGCTTCTTGGACAGGATGAGACGACCCTCCTTGTCCTCCTTCTGGAGAACCAGGGCCTCGATGTTGTCCCCGACGGAGACGACCTCGTGCGGGTCGACGTCGTGCTTGATCGAGAGCTCACGGGACGGGATGACGCCCTCGGTCTTGTAACCGATGTCGAGGAGCACCTCGTCACGGTCGACCTTCACGATGACGCCCTCGACGATGTCGCCATCGTTGAAGTACTTGATGGTCTCGTCGATCGCGGCGAGGAACGCTTCCGCGTCGCCGATGTCGTTGACCGCGACCTGCGGGGTGGTGCTGAGGGAGGAGTCGGTGGGGCTCGTCATTAGGAAAAGGGCTCCGGTACGGACATGAAGTCGTAGGTAATGCCACGCGGAGGGCCCGTATCGCTCCCACCGAAAGCCGGACAGCCAAGAACACGGCGCACCGAAACATCCCGCACAGCGAGAAATCGATGTCCGTCTTGCGACCGTGGGGTCTTCGACAGATGCGAGCGCGACCTGCTCCGTCCGAGGCGCGCAGGCCCGCAGCGCAACTTGTAGCATACGGGGACGGCCAGGCACGGTCAACGCCAAGGGCGCCAAGACGGTGGAGGCCGGTATGGATCAGGCCATATCCTCCGATTGCGCACCTATGGTGGCGGCCGCAGGAAGCCCTTCCCCGGATGCCACCGCCTGGATCCGGGCCCTGACGGGCCGGCTCGCGGCAGCGGCGCTTCCGCAGACCACACCCTACGCGATGGGCTCTATCACCGTGGCCACCACCCCCCTGTCCGACCCGCATGATCTTGACGACGACGGCGACGACGCGCTAAGGCGCGAGGCCGAGGCCGGCGAGAGCAGCCGGGCCAGCCGGCACTGGTGGGACCGCAACGCGGACGAATACCAGGACGAGCACGGCGAGTTCCTCGGCGACGACCGCTTCACCTGGTGCCCGGAGGGCCTGGACGAGGCCGACGCCCGACTGCTCGGGGAGGTCGCGGACCGCCGCGTCCTGGAGATCGGCGCCGGCGCCGCCCAGTGCTCCCGCTGGCTGGCCGCCCGGGGCGCCCGGCCGGTCGCGCTGGACATCTCGCACCGCCAGCTCCAGCACTCCCGCCGGATCGACCTCGCCCGCGGCGGCGCGCCCGTGCCGGTGGTCCAGGCCGACGCGGCGGTGCTGCCGTTCGCCGACGGCGCCTTCGACCTGGCCTGCTCGGCGTACGGGGCGGTGCCGTTCAGCGCCGACACCGGCGCGCTGATGCGCGAGGTGCGCCGGGTGCTGCGGCCCGGCGGGCGCTGGGTGTTCTCGGTGACCCACCCGATCCGCTGGGCGTTCCCGGACGAGCCCGGCGTCGAGGGGCTGACCGCCACCGCCTCGTACTTCGACCGCACCCCCTACGTCGAGCAGGACGAGCGGGGCCGGGCCACCTACGTCGAGCACCACCGCACGATCGGGGACCGGGTGCGCGAGCTGGTCGGCGCCGGGTTCCGGCTGCTGGACGTGGTGGAGCCGGAGTGGCCGGCCGGGCTCGACCAGGAGTGGGGCGGCTGGTCGCCGCTGCGCGGGCGGCTGATCCCGGGCACGGCGATCTTCGTCTCCGAACGGGACTGAGCGGACCGGCCGCGTCGGCGGACCGGCGCCCGGCGCGGCCGGGCCGGGGAGTCGGGGCCGCCGTGGCCGGGCCGGCAGCCGGGCCGGGCCAGGCCGGGGAGTCCGGGAGTCGGGGAGACTGTCCGGGTGAACCCCGCCTGGCGCGATCTGCCCGTCCGTACCGCCCTGCCGGCCCTGCACCGCGCGCTCGACCGGCGCGGAGTGGCCGCGCTGGCCGCCCCGCCCGGCACCGGCAAGACCACCCTGGTGCCGCTGGCCCTCGCCGGGCTGCTCACCGAGGAGGGCGACCGCCCGGTCCGCCGGGTGCTGGTCGCCGAGCCGCGCCGGCTCGCGGTGCGGGCGGCGGCCCGGCGGATGGCCTGGCTGCTCGGCTCGACGGTGGGGGCCGAGGTCGGCCACACCGTGCGCGGCGAGCGCCGGGTCGGGCCGGACACCGTGGTCGAGGTGGTGACCACCGGCGTCCTGCTCCAGCGCCTCCAGCGCGACCAGGAACTGCCCGGGGTGGACGTGGTGGTGCTGGACGAGTGCCACGAACGGCACCTGGACGCCGACACCGCGCTCGCCTTCCTGCTGGACGTCCGGGCGGCGCTGCGGCCGGAGCTGCGGATCGTCTGCGCCTCGGCGACCTCGGACACCGCCGCCTGGGCCGAACTGCTCGGCGGCGCCGAGGGCCCGGCGCCCGTCGTCGAGGCGCACGGCGTCTCGCACCCGGTCGACGTGGTGTGGGCGCCGCCGCCCCGGGCCGTCCGGCCCGCGCACGGCACCCGGGTCGACCCGGCGCTGCTGGAGCACGTCGCGGCCACCGTCCGGCGGGCGCTCGCCGAGTGCCGGGGCGACGTGCTCTGCTTCCTGCCCGGCGTCGGCGAGATCACCCGGGTCGCCGGGCTGCTCGCGGACGCCCCGGCGCAGGTGCTCCAGTTGCACGGCCGGGCCCCGCAGTCGGTGCAGGACGCGGCGCTCGCGGCGGGCGAGGGCCGCCGGGTGGTGCTGTCCACCGCCGTCGCCGAGTCCTCGCTGACCGTGCCGGGGGTGCGCGTCGTGGTCGACGCCGGCCTGGCGCGCGAGCCGCGCACCGACCACGCGCGCGGCCTGGCCGGCCTGGTGACCGTCCGGGCGTCGCTGGCCGCCGCCCGGCAGCGCGCCGGGCGGGCCGGGCGCGAGGCGCCGGGCACCGTCTACCGCTGCTGGGCGGAGGCCGAGGACGCCCTCGCCGCGCGCTGGCCGACGCCCGAGATCGCGCTCGCCGACCTGACGCCGTTCGCCCTCCAGGCCTCCTGCTGGGGCGACCCGGACGCGACCGGGCTCGCGCTGCCCGACCGGCCCCCGGCCGGGGCGATGGCCGCCGCCCGGCAGACCCTGCGGGCGCTCGGCGCGGTGGACGCCGACGGCCGGGCCACCGCGCGCGGCGTCCGGCTGGCCCGGACGGGGCTCCACCCCCGGCTCGCCCGCGCCCTGGTGGACGGCGCACCGGCGGTCGGCGCGCGGCGCGCCGCCGAGGTGGTGGCCCTGCTGTCGGAGGAGCCGCCGCGCGCCCTCGGGGACGACCTGGGCGCCGTGCTCCGGACCGTCCGGGACGGCCGTGACCCGTACCCGGGCCGCTGGCGCGAGGAGGTGCGGCGACTGCTGCGCGGGGTGGACGGGAGCCCGGCGACCCCGCTGCCGGACGCGACGGCGGTCGGTCTGGTGGTGGCGCTGGCCTTCCCCGAGCGGATCGCCCGGGCCCGGGTGGAGAAGCCCGAACCGGGAGCCCGCAGCCCGTACCTGATGGCCTCGGGCACCGCCGCCGAGCTGGCGCCGGGCACCGCGCTGGGCTCGGTGCCCTGGCTGGCCGTCGCGGCGGCGGACCGGCCGGCCGGCTCGCCGTCCGCGCGGGTGCTGCACGCGGCCGCACTGGACGAGGAGACGGCCCGGCTGGCGGGGGCCCCGCTGCTGACCACCCGGGAGGAGGTGCGCTGGGACGTCCGGCGTCGCGAGGTGACCGCCCGGCGGGTGGAGTCGCTGGGCGCCGTCGAGCTGGCCGCGGCGACGCTGGACCGGCCCCGGCCGGCGCTGCTGCGGGCCGCGCTGCTGGAGGGGCTGGCCCGGGAGGGCGTCGGTGAGCTGCTGAGCTGGCCGGCCGGGGCGGCCGGCCTGCGCGAGCGGCTGGCCTTCCTGCACGCGGCGCTCGGCGAGCCCTGGCCGGCGGTCTCGGACGAGGCCCTGCTGGCCCGGGCGGACGACTGGCTGGAGCCCGAACTCTCGCGCGCCCGGCGGCGCTCCGACCTCGCCCGGATCGACACCGCGGGCGCCCTGCAGCGGCTGCTGCCCTGGGCGGGCGGCGCGGCCGGGCGGCTCGACGAACTGGCGCCGGAGCGGATCACGGTGCCGTCCGGCTCCCGGATCCGGGTCGACTACAGCGGCGAACGGCCGGTGCTGGCGGTCAAGTTGCAGGAGCTGTTCGGCTGGGCCGCCGCGCCCGCGCTGGCCGGCGGGCGGGTGCCGCTCACCGTCCACCTGCTCTCCCCCGCCGGGCGCCCGGCGGCCGTGACCGGCGACCTCGCCTCGTTCTGGCGCGAGGGCTACCGGGCCGTCCGGGCCGAGCTGCGGGGGCGCTACCCGCGCCACCCGTGGCCGGAGGACCCGAGCACCGCCGAGCCGACCCGGCGCCTCAACGCCCGGCCGGAACCGTCGGAACGTCAGAACTGCTCGACGAAGTACGGCTCGACGGTCATCCAGCCGTTGCCGCGGGCCCCGTTGAGCCGGCCCGAGCTGGTCCGGGCGAGGGTGTACCAGGACTCGACGTAGTCCGGGTCGTCGACCCACCAGGAGGTCGGCAGGGCCGCCAGGACGGCGTTGACCAGCGGGATGTAGGCGCCCTGGTCGGCGATGGTGAGCAGGACGGCGGCCACCGCCTGGGCCAGCGCCAGGTAGTTGGTGTCGCCGTCGTCCTCCATCAGGACGACGTCGGCCAGGTTGTACTTGTAGTTCGACCAGTTCACCAGGATCTGGTTCGGGTGGTACACCGTGCCGTCGTACTGGAGGTACGGCATGGCGACCGAGTCGACCCTGACCTTGCCGTCCTGGCCGAAGCCGGTCACCAGGCCGAACATCTCGGCGGCGCCCTTGAACCAGGGCTCCTCGTCGTCGGCGACCTCGATGCCGCTGATCTTGGTGGCCCACCAGCCGCCGGCCGCCTGCGCCGCGCCCGGTCCCTGCGCCGTCTCCGGCCCGTTCGCCGTCTCCGGCCCGTTCGCCGCCCCCGGCCCCTTCGCCGCGGCGGCACCGCCCGCGGCGTCGAGGCCGCGTGCGCCGAACTCCCGCTGGAGGACGGCCATACCGGCGGCCAGCGTCCTGGCGGTGTCGATGTCCACCAGGTAGACCGGCTGCCCGGGCACCGCCGTGGCGTCGAGCGCGTGGGCCCGGCCAGCGGTGTCGTAGGCGCGGACGGTGCGGGCGTGGTCGTCGGCGACGGCGGTGGCCACCAGCGGCGCGGCGCCCGCGTCCAGCGCGGCCCGCATCGACGGGTCGGCCAACTGGACGCGCAGCAGCGGGCCGAGGTCGCCGAGGCCCTTGGCGGCGGCGATCCGGCGGTCCGCCTGCGCGGTGGCGGCGGCGAGCCGGCCGGCGGGGCCCTGGGCGGCCGCGGCCAGCGGGCCGAGGTCGGCGGCGCCGGAGGCCGCGTCGGCGGTCGCGGACCGCAGCCGGTCGCGCAGCGCGGCGTCGGTGAGGGCGCCGGCCAGCGCGCGGGCGACCTCGTCCTCGATCGCGGACACCTGGGTGGCGGTGGCCCGGGCGGCGGGCGCCTGGGCGGGAGCGGTGGGGTGCGGTGCCGGGGCCGGGGCGGCCAGCGCCTGGCCGGCGCCGAGCGCCAGCAGCGGCAGGGCCGCGAGCGCCACGACGGCGCGCCGCAGAGGGGGCACGGACATGAGGGGATCTCCAGACTCGTCGGGTGAGGCGTCGGAGCGGGTGGAGCGGCACGGCGCGCGGATCATGGACGTCGGTGCCATGACAAGTGAAGAGCTCTCCTGACGCCGGATCAACCCCCGGTACGAAGCAATCGGCCGCCGGGCGGCCCGGCCGGCCGCCGGACGGCGAGAAGGCGGTGGGCGCGGCCCGATCCGGAC
>NZ_JBHWUI010000034.1:0-27983 GCF_042737525.1 Kitasatospora sp. NPDC059973
GAGCGGGCCCGCGCCGTCGGCGCCCCCGTCCCCGCCCGCCCGGCCGCGCGGCCCGCCCGACCGTCCGCCGCAACCGAACGGAAGTGTGCCCGTGCCCACCGCGAACCCCCTTCGGACCACCCCCGCGAGCCCGATCCCCGGCGAGGCCGCCTACGACCGGCTCCGCCGCCGGCAGTGGTCGGCCGGCGAGGCCCGCGCCGACGGCGTCGAGCGCCGGACCCTGCTGCGGATGCTCACCGCCGCCGGGGTGCTCGCCGCACCCGCCGCCGGCGGGCTGGTCGTCCCGGACCGCGCCCGGGCGCGGACCGCGACCGCCGCGCCGGGAGCGCTTGCCGAGCCGCCCACGGCCCTCGCGGGTACGGTGTCCCCCGTGCCCGGCATCGTGAAGCCGCTGCCCGCCGAGTGGTTCCTCCCGCGCGGGACCAACGCCGAGATGCGCTGGGACGCGCTGCGCGACGCGGCGGGCGCGATCGGCCGGCACGTCCCGGTGGAGCGGTTCTTCGTCCGCAACCACACCAGTACCCCGGTCATCGACGCCGACAGCTGGCGGCTGCGGCTCTTCGGCAGCGGCCTGCGCGGCGGCCCGGACGCCGGGCGGCCGGTCGAGTTCGGCCTGGCGGACCTGCGCGCCCTGCCCTCGACCAGGATCAGCGCCCTGATCGAGTGCGCCGGCAACGGCCGCAGCTTCTACGCCACCCAGCAGAACCAGCCCGTGCCCGGCACCCCCTGGACACTCGGCGGGGTCGGCTCCGCCCAGTGGCGCGGCGTGCGGCTGGCCGAGGTGCTGCACCGGGCCGGGCTGACCCGGGACGCGGTGGACGTGCTGCCCATCGGCCTCGACCCGGCGTACGTGAGCGGCGGCGTCGACTTCGGCCGGGTGCGCCGCCCGCTGCCGGTCGCGAAGGCGCTGGACGACGTGCTGCTCGCCTACGAGATGAACGGCGAACCGCTGACGCCCGACCACGGTGCGCCCCTGCGGCTGGTGGTGCCGGGCTGGATCGGGATCGCCTCGATCAAGTGGGTCGGCTCGATCGAGGTCGCCGACCAGCCGCTGTACTCGCCCTGGAACACCGACTTCTACCGGATGTTCGGTCCTGACTACCCGGCCGGCGGAAGTGCGCCGGTCACCACCCAGGTGGTGAAGAGCGCCTTTGAACTCGCCCGTGACGCGGTGCTGGCGGCGGGCCGCGAGCACCGCCTGTACGGACGCTCCTGGTCGGGCGCGGCGCCGGTCCGCCGGGTCGAGGTGAGCACCGACGGCGGCCGGCGCTGGCACCGCGCCGAGCTGCGGGACGAGCCGCGCGCCGACAACTGGACGCGCTGGAGCCTCGACTGGCGCCCGGACCGGACCGGCCCGTACGAGCTGCGGGCGCGCGCGACCGACCGCCGCGGCAACACCCAGCCCGCGACGTCCGTGTTCAACCGCGAGGGCTACCTGTTCGACGCGGTGGTGGTCCACCCGGTGACGGTCGCCTGACGCGGCTCAGCCGGTGGGGCTGGCCTCGTACGGCGCCTCGTACGGCGTCTCGTACGGGGTCAGCACCAGCCGCACCACGTCCTCCAGCCGCCGCCGGGCGTCGCCGAGCGTGGTGCGGCCGGTCACCCAGGCGGTGAGCTCGCCCTGCCAGGCGTGGCCGACGATGTGCCGCACCAGGTCGCTCGCGGCGGCCGGCACCTCGGCCATCACCGCCTGGAGCGCGGTGCTGTCGGCCCGGGCCATGCCCTGCAGCGCCTCGCTGGCGAAGGGGTCGGTGGAGGCGGCGACGGCCACCCGGAGCCGGGCCAGTTCGGGCTGGCGCTGGTAGGCGCGCATGCCTCCGCGCACGAAGCGCACCACCCGGTCGGTGGCCCCCAGCCCGGCCCGCGGTCCGCGCAGCTCCGCCACCAGGTCGGCCAGCAGCAGCCGGTGCCATTCGGCGATGGCCGCGGCCAGCAGGTGGTCCTTGGAGGAGAAGTAGCGGTACGCCGTCCCGAGGGCGACTCCGGACCGCTCGCAGACCTGTTTCATCTGCAGCCGCTCGACACCGATCTCGTTCACCAGGGCGAGCGCGGCCGCGATCAGGGACTCGCGGCGTTCGAGCTGACGTGGAGACATCGCCTCCACCGGTCGTGGTGACAGGTCAACCTTGGTCACCCGCACCATGATACGGCTCGGAACCGCTCAGGAGTATGACGCCGACCGGTCGCCCCGCGTTCGTCCGCCGTCCACCGGTGGCCGGCGGACGGCGGCGCGGAACCGGGGTCAGTGCGCCCGGGGTGCCCGGTCGCGGATCAGGGCCTCCTGGACGGCGGAGGCGACCAGCCGGCCGTCCCGGTCGTAGAACTCGCCGAGCGACAGCCCCCGGCCGTCCGAGGAGGAGGGGCTGCGCTGGGCGAACAGCAGCCACTCGTCGGCCCGGAACGGGCGGTGGAACCACATCGCGTGGTCCAGCGAGGCCATGATCAGCCGGGGCGGCTCGGTGCGCTGGAAGAAGTTCGGCTGGACGTGCAGCCCGGCCGTCGAGGCCAGCGTGAGGTCCGAGAGGTAGGTCAGCGCGCAGACGTGCAGCAGCCGGTCCCCGGCGGGGAGCGGGGAGGCGGTGCGCAGCCAGACGAACTGCTGCGGCATGCCCGGGACGGCCGGCGGCACGCCGGGCGCGTCCGGCGGGACGAACCGCAGGTCCAGCGAGCCGAAGCCGCCCGTGCGGGTCAGCGCGGCGCGGGCCTCGGCGTCCCAGCCCGCCAGCGCGTCCGGCAGCGCCTCCGGGCCGGGCAGCGCCGGCATCTCCCGGTGGCGGTCGGCGGCGGGCTCGGGCCGCTTGAAGGAGGCGGAGAGCGTGAAGATCGCTTCGCCGCCCTGGACGGCGGTCACCCGGCGGGTGGCGTAGGACATCCCCTGGCGGACCCGGTCGACCTCGTAGCGGATCGGCCGGGACGGGTCCCCGGGGAGCAGGAAGTAGCTGTGCAGCGAGTGCACGTCCCGGTCGTCGCCGATGGTGTGCCCGGCGGCGGTCAGCGCCTGCGCGGCGACCTGGCCGCCGAAGGCGCGCATCGGGGCGCCGGCGTGGCAGCGCCCCCGGAACGTGTTCTCGTCCAGCCGCTCGATCCGCAGCAGCTCGGCGAACGAGCCGGCGGTGTCGGCGGCCGGGCTCTCCTTCTCGGTCAGGTCGGTCACGGGGACATAGTGGCAGAAGCCGCCGTCCGGCGGTGTGACCGGGGTAACCCGGGGGAGCGGGGGAGCCGAATAGAACCTGTTCCAGTATCGGCCCCGGTCCGGGCGCTCTCCGACGGATTGTCAGTCGCCCCTCCTAGCGTGCTCCGCATGACGCAAGCCGCACACGCGTACGCCTATCTGCGCCCGTCCGCCGTTCTCGACGGGGCCGACGGCCCACGCCTCGCCCTGGAGACCTCCGGCGGCACCACGCCGCTCGGCGCGGTCGCCAACCCGCGCTTCTTCGCGGGCTTCCTGGCCGACCCGGCCCCGGCCGCCGCCGCGCTGCTCGCGGTCGCCGACGTGGCCGCCGCCCGCTACTACCAGCCGCTGCTGCGCGCCTCGCTCGACCCGGTGGTCACCGCCAACGGCGACCGGCTGCGCTTCGAGTCCTTCTCCGGCTGCTGCGGCGTCTACGCCCGGCTCGACGTGCTCCGGGCGGGGCTCGACGGCGACGACATCGGCCACGGCACCACCAACGTCGACGTCAACAACCCGCTGCGGGAGGCGCTCACCCGGATCGGTCCGGCCGAGCCGCTGCACCTCGCGGTGGGGCCCGACGCACTGGAGGTCACCACCTTCGACGGACCGGTCGTCGAGAAGAAGGTCCCGCTGCCCGAGCGCTGGGTGCGCGGCTTCGCCGAGACCCAGGTGACGGCCGCCGCCTTCGACCTGCGCGCCGAGCTGCCCGCCGCCGAGGCGGTCCGCTTCCTGCGCTCGCTGCCGCGCGGCGGCGGGCGGGCCCGGTCCGCCGCCGGCTGGGTCGTCCCGGCCGGCCGGACGCTGCGCCCGACCACCCGGCCCGTCCCCGGCGCGGTCTGCCTGCCCGGCCCGGAGCGGCTGGTGGCGCTCCAGCGGGTGCTGCGGCACGCGCTGGCCCTGCGGGTGTACGGCCCGGTCGCGGGCGACGCCCCGGCGGCCTCCGCCTGGGAGGTGGTGCTGCCCGGCATGCGCCTCACCCTCACCCTCTCGCCGGACGCCTCACGCGGCTTCTCCGGGGAGGGCGGCGTGCTCGGCGCGCTGGCCACCGGCGCCGCCGAGCAGGACGCCGAGCTGGTCGCGGTGCTGCTGGCCTGGGAGCCGCGGATCGACGTCGCCGAACTCGCCGAGCAGTCCGGGCTCACCCCGGCCCGGGTCCGGGCCGCCCTCACCAGGCTCGGCACCGCCGGGCAGATCGGCTACGACACCGCCGAGGCCGCCTACTTCCACCGCCAGCTGCCGTACGACGCCGGCCGGGCCGAGGCGCGGAACCCGCGGCTGCGGGCCGCGCACGCGCTGGTCGCGGCGGGCGCGGTACGGCTGGAGCCGGGCGGCGCGCTCGCCGAGGTCACCGTGGACGACCACCACCAGCGGGTGCGCACGGACGAGGCGGGCCGGGTGAGCTGCACCTGCCTCTGGTGGGCCAAGTACCGGGGCGGGCGCGGTCCGTGCAAGCACGCGCTGGCGGTCGCCGTGGTGCGGGAGCGGGTCGCGAGCGGGCGGGAGGCGGGCGCGTGAGCGGCGTCGAGGAGTTGCTGCGGGCGGTTCGCGACGGGCGGACCCCGCAGGTGCCGGCGCTGGTCGCGGCGCTCGGCCCGGCCGAGCGGCGGGCCTGTCTGCCGGCCCTCAAGGAGCTGCGCAAGGAGCTCCGCGGCGAGTGGTCGAACGCGGCGACCGCGCGGGCCGGGGCGGTGCTGGTGGCCGGCGCGGGCTGCCACGCCGGGCCGGCCGGCGCCGCCGCCTGGATCGGCGGGCGGGACTTCGCCGGCCGCTCCTGCGCCCGCCACCCGGCGCTCGGCACGGTCGTCGAGGCCCAGCCGGTCGAGTGGCAGATCGAGGTGGTCAACCGGCTGGCGGCCCGCCGCGGCTCGGGCTGGAGCTGGGACCTCTACCCGCTGATCGAGCGGACCGTCCGGCGGACCGGCTGCCCGGTGCCGGCCACCGAGGCCTTCACCGGCGAGTGGCTCGACCGGGTCGGGGCCGACGACGGCCGCCGGGACCGGAGCCGGACGCTGCTGGAGCACCTGCGCGAGGACGCCTTCACTCCGGTGCTGGCGCCCCGGGTGTTCGAACTCGCCGACATCGGCTGGCGGTTCGAGCACCGGCGCACCGAGCGGCCCGGGGACTCCTGGCCCGCCGCCCTCACCGCGCTGGCGGCCGAGGGCCGGGTGGACCGCGCCGAGCTGATCGACCGCTGCCTGGCCCGGCTGGTGCGCGGTGGCAAGCCGGGTGACCAGCGGGCCTTCCTGGGCGTCCTGGCGGCACTCGCGCCGAGCCCGGACGAGTACGCGAAGCAGGTCCGGAGTCTGGTCGCCATGCTGGACGCGCTCTCGGTGATCGCCGGCCACGCCCAGCAGGTGCTGTCCGAGCTGGACGCCGCCGGGCTGGTCGAGCCCGAGGTGCTGGCGGAGGCCTCGGCGGTGGTGCTGTTCCGGACCGAGAAGAAGCTGGTGCGCGCCCAGCTGGGCTGGCTGGACAAGGCCGCGAAGCGCTCGCCCGAACGCGCCGGCCCGGTGGTGCTGGCGGCCGCCGAGGCCTTCGGCCACCCCGACTCCGCCCTCCAGGAGCGGGCCCTCGCCGTGGTCGCCCGCCACCTGCGGGCGGCGGGCGAGGCGGTGCTGCCCGACCTGCGCCTCGCCGCCGAGGGGCTGAACCCGGCCCACCACGCCCGCGCGGGCGAGCTGTTGGGCGCGCCGGTCGGCGGCGACGACCCGGACACCGGCTGGAGCGAGCTGCTTCCGCCCGCTCCGGTGCCGAGGCCGCTGGGCGAGCCGATCGCGACGGCCGCCGAGGTCGCCGAGGAGCTGTCCGTGCTGCTGGCCGCCACGCAGCCCGAGGTCGCGGACTTCGAGCGCACCCTGGACGGTCTCGTCCGGCACGCGCACCTCGACCGCGCGGCGCTCGCCGAGGCGCTGGCGCCGGTGCTGCGGGTGCACCCGTGGACCGGGTTCGGCCGGTGGCACGACTGCGGGCCGGAGGACGTGCTGTACGTCGCGGCCGTGATCGCCGGTGCGGCCGACCCGCGCCTGCGCGGTGCCGTCTTCCGGGACAGGAACTCGGTGCCGCTGCGCGGCGGGCACAACACGGTGTACGGCAACGTGTTCGCCGTCCGGCTGACCGAGGCGGCCGAGCGGGTCATGGCCGACCGGCCGCCGCTGCTGCTCGCCACCCCGACCGACACCACCGGCGCGCTGTCGGCGCAGGCCCTGGTCGACCGGCTGGGCCGCTACCAGGAAGCCGGGGTCGAGCCGGGGGAGGCCGATCTGCACGCGGCGCTGCTGCGGCTCACCGTCACCGCGGACGAGGCCGTGCTGGCCGCCGCCGACCGGCTGACCTCGCCGGCCGGGCGCTGGACGGCCCGCTGGCTGCGCGAGGGGGGTCTGCCGGGCCAGCCCTCCGAACGGGTGCGGTTCGCGCCGCCCGCCCGGGACGCCGGCGCCCGGTCGTTCTTCTGGGAGCGCCGGCGGGAGCACCAGTGGGAGGGCGTCAAGCGGATCTGCGTCGCCCAGCCCGGCATCGGGACGGGCCCGCGGGGCCCGGCCGGCGAGCGGCTGGGCGCCGAGTTCCGGGCGCTGCTGGCGGCCACCGAGCCCAGCGTGGCGCGGGCGTCGGCCCAGGACGAGTGGCTCTGGCAGCCGACCGCGCACTGGGCCGCCGTCCTGCCGCACCACCGGGAGGAGCTGGCCGCCCGCTGGCTCGACGGGTTCGCCGACGGCGCCGACCGGGAGCAGCGCGGCGCCGCCGGGCTGCTGCCCGTCCTCGCCGAGGCCGGCGGACCGGCCGGTCTCGCGCTGCACCTGGCGCTGGCGTACGGGCTGGGCGCCCGCTTCCCCGAGGACCGCACGGCCGCGGTGGACGCCCTGCTCGTCCTCGCCGCCCGCGGGTGCCTCGACGGCGGGCTGCTCGGCCGTGAGCTGGGGGAGCTGGTCACCGAGGGCACGGTGAAGCCCAACCGGCTGGCCCAGGCGCTGACCGCGGCCGCCGACACCGGCGCGTACGGCACGGTCTGGTCGGTCCTGGCGCCCGCGCTGCCGGCCGTGCTGGCGGGCGCCGCGGGCCGGGGCACCGGTGAGCTGGTCGCGCTGGCCGCCGACTGCGCCCGGCGCAGCTCGGCCCGGGGCCCGATCCCCGAGGTGACGGAGGCGGCGGCCCGGCCCGGTACCGCCCGCCTGGTGAAGGAGGCCCGCGCCCTGCGCGACATCCTGGCGGGGTGACGCCCGGGGTGACCCGTGGAGCCCGGCCGCCCGCCCCTGCCGCCCGCCCCTGCCGCCCGGGCCGCAGGGGCCCGGGCGGCAGGCCCTAGGGTGAGCCGGTCCGTTCCTCGCCGAGACCACTGCCCGGAGCCCCCGTGCTGCACCTGCGCCTGATCGTCCCCCACGACCTGCGGAAGGCCGTCCTCGACAGCCTGGACGGCTTCGTCGGCGTGACCCATGTGGTGGTCCTGCCGGACGCCGCCGTCCGGCCCGCCGGGGACGTGGTGCTCTGTGACGTGGCGCGCGAGTCGGCGGACGAGGTGCTCGGGGCGCTGCGGGAGACCGGGCTCTCCGAGCGCGGGGCGATCAGCGCCGAGGAGGTCGCGCTGACCCTCTCGGCCGCCGCCGACGAGGCCGAGCGGCTCGCGCCGGGAGAGGGGGCGGACGCGCTGGTCTGGGAGGCGGTCTCCGAGATCACCCACGAGGAGTCCACCCTCACCGCCGTCTACCTGGCCTTCCTCACCGTCGCGACCATGCTGGCCGCGTGCGGGGCCGTGCTGGACAGCGCGATCCTGGTGGTCGGCGCGATGGCCGTCGGGCCGGAGTTCGGGCCGCTGGCCGGGTTCTGCGTCGCGCTGGTCCAGCGGCGGGCCCGGCCCGCCCTGCGGTCGCTGAACGCGCTGGTGGCCGGCTTCGCGGTCGCGATGGCGCTGACCGTCCTGTTCTCCCTGCTGATGGACGCCCTCGGGTTGTTCAGCCAGGCGGCTTTCGACGGAGCGCGGCCGAACACCTCGTTCATCTGGCAGCCGGACGCGACCTCCTTCGTGGTCGCCCTGCTCGCGGGTGTCGCCGGTCTGCTCTCGCTGACCTCGGCGAAGGCCGGGATGCTGGTCGGCGTGGCGATCTCGGTGACCACCGTACCGGCGGCCGCCAACGCGGCGGTCGCGCTCGGCTACGGCGACCTGAACCAGTTCTGGGGCTCCAGCTGGCAGCTGCTGGTGAACATGCTGGGCATCGTGGTGGCGGGGGTGCTGACGCTGCTGGTGCAGCAGGGTGCCTGGCGGGTGATCCGCCGCCGGGCGAAGCAGGAGGCGGCGAGCTGACGGCGGCAGCTGACGGCGCGGCGGGCTGACGCACGCCGGGCCGCCGCGGCTCAGACGGGTACGCCGTCGTCCTCCGCGGCGCCCTGGGGACGGACCGGGGGGTGGCCCGCCGCCCCGGCCAGGCCGTCCGGGACGAGCAGTTCGCGGTCGTCGCGGGGCAGCGCCGCGACCGCCCGCCACCAGAGCCGCGGGGCGGGCGGGTCCGCCGGCTCGAAGGGTTTGCCGGGGCGCGGCACCGCCAGCCGGGCACCGAGCGCCTGGGCGGCGGCGACCACCCGTTCGGCGGGCTCCTCCCAGGGGTGCGGCGCCAGGTTGAAGGTGCACCAGTGGATCGGCAGCAGCAGCTCGCCGCCGAGGTCGAGATGGGCCCGGACGCCCTCCTCGGGCGTCATGTGCACCTCGGGCCAGAAGTCGCTGTACGCGCCGACCTGCATCATCGTCGCGTCGAAGGGCCCGAACCGGCGGCCGATCTCGGCGAACCCGGGGAAGTAGCCGGTGTCGCCGCTGTGGAAGAGCCGGTGCCCGCCGCCGGACACCACCCAGGACGCCCAGAGGAACAGCGCGCTGGTGCGCGGGCCGCGGCTGCAGTAGTGCCGGGCCGGGGTGGCGGTCAGCGTCAGGCCCGCCACCTCGGCCGACTCCCACCAGTCCAGCTCGACGATCCGGTCGGCCGGCACGCCCCAGTGCTCCAGGTGCGCGCCGACCCCGAGCGGGACGGCGAAGACCGCGCCGGTGGCGGACAGCGCGCGGACGGCGGCCATCTCCAGGTGGTCGTAGTGGTCGTGGGAGACCACCACGACGTCCACCGGGCCGAGTTCGGCGAGCGGCAGCGGGACGGGGTGCAGCCGCTTGGGACCGGTCCAGCCGAACGGTGAGCAGCGCTCGCCCCAGACCGGGTCGAAGAGCACCCGGCGGCCGCCGATCTCGGCCAGCACGGTGGCGTGGCCGAGCCAGCTGAGCCGCAGTCCGGACGCGGGGGGCCGGGCCAGGTCGACCGGGAGCAGCCGGTGCAGCGGCACGGCGGCGGTCGGCACCCGGCGGGTCCTGTCGGCGGCGAGCTGGGCGCGGGTGATCTCCAGCGGGCTGCGCTCGTACACCAGTCGGCGGGTCGGCAGCGGGTTGCGGAACGCGCCGTCCGCGAACTGCGGGGAGCGGTGGATCCGGGCCAGCCGCTCGCCCCGGGGGTCGGCCCCGAAGGCGTCCGTCCGGACCCGCTGCCAGGCCGCGCGGGGGAGTCCGGCCAGGCCCGGGGCCGTCGTGGTCGCTGAGGGGACGGAGAACTGCGAGGCCAGAGCGGCGACGCGGGAGAACCACGGGACGGGGCGGGGCACGGCACCTCCAAGGGGGCTGCGGCTACCGGGCATGCCGGGGCGCGTACCCACGGCGGTGAGACCGAAGCGGTACGACGACCATCTCGTCGGAGGTTACTCGCAGTGGGCGGTCCGGACCCGGTGGACGGCCCCACGCGTGCCGTTCGGCGTACGCCGGGCCGAACGGCACGTGCGGGAGGGCCCGGCCCGGCCCCCTGGGCTCAGGCGTAGAAGCGGGTGATCGTCTCGGCGACGCAGTGCGGCTTCTCGCTCTCCGCGCTGGTGATGGTGAACCGGACGACCGCCTGGACGCCGCCGGGCACCTCGGTCGCGGAGACCAGCTCGGCGGTGGCCCGCAGCGCGGTGCCGACCGGCACCGGAGCCGGGAAGCGCACCTTCTCGGAGCCGTAGTTCAGCGCCATCCGGACGCCCTCCACGCTGTAGCACTCCTTGGCCAGCACCGGGATCATCGAGAGCGTGAGGTACCCGTGCGCGATGGTCGAGCCGAACCGGCTCTCCTTCGCCCGCTCCGGGTCGACGTGGATCCACTGGTGGTCGCCGGTGGCCTGGGCGAACAGGTCGATCCGCTCCTGCTCGACGGTGTGCCACCGGCTGGTGCCGAGTTCGGTGCCGACGGCGGCGGTCAGGTCGGCGAGGGAGGCGAAGGTCGTCACGGTGCGCTCCTGGTGGCAGGCGGAGGTGGGGGAACTCCGGGAGAGTATGCCTACTCGCCGGTCACCTGTCAGGGGGCCGTCCACGGCGGGCGCTCCGCCGTCCACGGCGGGCCGGTCACCGGTCCGGCGAGCTTCGGGGCCGGTCGGACGAGCACACCCCTACGACCGCTGCACCGTGCGGCCGGCGGGCAGCAGCCGGCGGCCGCCGACCAGCTCGGGCACCAGTGCGACGAACATCGGGTCGGGATCGCCGACCCAGGGGCGCAGCCCGCTGCGCAGCGCCCGGCGGACCAGCTCCGGGTCGCGCACCACGTCCGCCCGGCCGTGCACCAGGACGCTCCAGCCGGTCCGGGTGACCGCGTCCAGCCGGTCGGCCTGGAAGGCGACGACGGTGCCGTCCAGCCCGCGCGCGGTGGTGCTGCTCCGGCGCACCGCCAGCAGCAGCCGCCCGTCCGGCGTGACGTCGAAGGAGACCGGCAGCACGGCCGGCAGCGCGTGCTCGGTGTACACCACGCGTCCGACGGGCACGGTGCTGAGCAGCCGAAGGCACTCGGCCTCGCGCAGGGTCTCCACCCGGTCGTCACGGTCCATGGGTCCGATCGTGCCCCCGCCGGTGTGCGGCCGATAGGGCCCATGGTCCCGGAGCGGCCGGGCCGGGAGCCCCGTCGCCGCGGCCCGGGGCGGTAGCTTGTCCGGCGGCGGGTGGAACGTGCCGCCGGCACGGGCGGCAACCGGCGACCGGGCCGGGCGGGCCCGGCGGCGCACGCAGGACAGGGCAGGACAGGGGCCGCGGCGGTACACGGGCGCGGCGGGCGGTCCCGGGTTGCCGGGGCCGGCGAGGAGGGGGCGGTGCGGGTGGTCAGTGGGGTCGACCTTGTGGTGATCGGGGCGGACGGCGGGCCGGACCGCGGCTTCGGCGGTTCGGCGCTCGCGGCGGACGGCGCCCGGCTGCTCGCCGACGTGCTGCCCGGGATGTGCTTCGACGCCGGATCGGCGGGCTGCCGGGTGGCCGTGGTGGAGCCGGGCGCGGACGCCAACACCATGCTCACGACGGTGCGGGAGGCGGCCGCGCGGCCGGGCCGGTGGCTGCTGGTCTGCCTGGTCGGCCAGTTGGTGGCGGATCCGCGCGGCCGGCGGCTGGCCCTGGTCACCGGCGGCAGCACCGCCGACAACGCGTACCGGCGCGGGCTCGCCTGGGACTGGGTGGTCAGCGCGATGGTCCACGGCGACCAGGAGGAGGCGCTGCTGCTGGTCGACGCCGTCGTGGACCGGGACACCTGGTCGGCCCTCGAACGCGGTGGCGGCGAGGACGGCGTCGGCGAGCTGCTCAGCTACTCGCGGGTCCCGCTCTGGGGCCGGATCGGCCGCTACACCCCCGGCAGACGCGGGCGGGACGCCGTACTGCCGGGCGGCGAGGGGTCGTTCAGCCGGGCCCTGACCGGGGTGCTCCGGCAGGGGCTCCCCGGAGCACCGGCCGCCGTCGCCCCGCTCGACCTCCAGCCGGCCGTCGCCGGTCTGCTCGACGGCGGTGATCCGGCCGGTGCGCCGGGCGCGCGCCTGCTCGTACCGCCGCCGGGCGGGCGCCTCCTGATGCGCAATCGGGCCGCGGTGCGGGGCGCATTGGCCGGATTGTCGCTTTCCGAAGAACTGTTGGCCGTCCTGTGGCGTGAAAGTGCCCCGACGGATCCACCTTCCACGTAAGGTCAGGTGGCCCGGGGTGTTGCCGTGAAGGGGTGGCTTGGCGAAGAATCGATGCTCTCGCGGCAACACCGGCGGGACAGCGGAATTCTTCTGGCGACCACAGACCACGGACGGGGTCGGTCGCGACGAGGTGGGGCGATGCGGCGGCGCGGAAATGTATTGCGCCCTGGGGCGGTTGGGGTCGCTGGGCTGGTTTTGGCGATGCTTCTGACCGCCTGTGGGAGCGGTGGTGGCGCCGGTTCCGTCGATCATCTCGGGACGGCTGCGCCCAGTGTTGCGGGAGTGAACCCGGTAACTCCTTCGGGTGGTTCGGCAAACGTCGGGATCGCGCCGACCGAAGGGCCCGAAGGCGCGGCGGGACGCCTGGCGCTGAGCACCTATCAGGACTGGTGGCAGACCCAGGCGGCGGACTTCGCCCGGGCCGATTCGGACGGCTCCCAGTTGGAGACGTACTCGTCCGGGAAGGCACTGGCCGACGCCCTCGTCAATCTCCGTCAGCTCCATGACGCCAAACTGGTGATGATCGGCGCCCCGCGGAATTCACCCGTGGTGAAGAGCGTCGATCTGAAGGCGGACCCGCAGGCCGCCGTCATCGAGGACTGCCTCGATGTGACCGACTGGCACCAGGCCGATGCGACCACCCGCGCGGTAAAGGATCCACCGCGGCGGCTCACCCGGTACATCGCGACCGTTTCCCTGCGACAGTTCCAGACGCGCTGGCTGATCTACGAGTTCAAGCGGGAGGTGGACCGAACATGCTGAAACCGGTACGGCGATTCGTGATCCGCACGCTGTTGGTCGCGGGATTGCTGTTATCCCCGGCCGCGCCTGCGATGGCGGACGAACCACCGATCGGCGGGGACGTCACGCACTGCGCCGTCAACGTCATCTGCGAGGGCGGCACCATCCCCGGCGGCACGCCCTCCCCGGGCGGCGGCGGGACCGGCGGCGGGAGCACCGGCGGCCCGCAGATCTGCCGCTGGAACGGCCAGGACTGGCCCTGCCACGACCCGGAGCTGGGCTGGTTCAGCGGCTCGACCGGCTGCTACTACCGCGAGGTCTCCCCGCAGCCGCCGGCCGGCTCCGAGGCCTGGGAGGGGCACCAGCCCTCCGAGGGCACGGTCTACGCGGTGACCTGCCGCTTCACCGACGGCGGCATCGGCGCGCCCGCGCCCAGGTTCTTCGCCCAGGCGCCCGCCGGGCCGCCGCCGCTCAATCCGGTGGCGGAGGCGCGCAGGATCATGGACACCATCGTCCTGCCGTTCCCCGAGCCGGGCGTGGCGCCCAAGGACACGGCCGTGGTCGGGGTGCCGGTCTGGCTCTGGCTGGAGAACGCCAAGGCGCCGGCGGCCAAGTCGGTGAGCGGCGGCGGGATCACGGTCACCGTCACCCCGCGGCTGGACTCGGTGGTCTGGGACCTCGGGGACGGCCGGAAGGAGACCTGTGACAAGCCGGGCGCCGCGGCCGGCACGCCCTACGAGGCCAGGTACGGCGCCGCCAAGTCGCCCACCTGCGGCCACGAGTTCACCACCGGCTCGGGCGGCAAGCCGCGCGGCACCTTCGTCGGGAGCATCCAGGCCAACTGGGTCGGCGTGGTGACCGTCACCGGCAGCACCCAGAAGGTCGATCCGATCAAGGTCCCGCTCACCTTCGCTCCGCTGGAGCTGCGGGTGGGCGAGGTGCAGGTCCTCAACTGACGCGGGTGCGGCGGGGGCGACCCCCGCCGCACCGGGCGCGTACGCAGCAATGTCCGAACGACGTGGGAAGGCCGGAACCCGGTGGAGAACCGTACATTTGCGACGCCCGGGGCCAGTACGGCCGGGGCCGCGGCGGTGTCCGTGGCGGTGCCGGAGCAGGGGCGCGGGGCGCCGCACGCCCCCGGGCGGAACCTGCGGGCACGACGCCGGCGGCCGGCCGTGCTGGCGATGGCGGTGGCGCTGATAGCCGCCGGCGGGCTGGGCGGCGCGGTGCTCTACAACAGCACCGGCCAGCGGGTCGCCGTCCTGGCACTGGCCCGTGACGTGCCGTTCGGACAGGTGGTGACCGACGCGGACCTGGTGGTCGCGCGGATCGCGACCGATCCGGCGCTGAAACCGCTGGCAGCCGCGGAACGCGGCAAGGCGGTCGGGATGCGGGCCAGCACCGACCTCAGGCGCGGCGCGCTGCTGCTGACGGCGGACCTCGCGCAGGCCCTGACCGTCCAGCCGGGCCAGCTGCTGGTCGGCGTGTCGGCCAAGCGCACCCAGCTGCCGGCGGCCCGGCTGACCCCAGGCGTGTCGGTCGTCGTCGTCTACACGCCCGACAGCGGCCGGCCGGACTCGCTGTCCGCGCTCGTCGTCACGGTCGGCCGGGTGGACACCGACGGCAGCCAGGTGGTGGACGTGGCGGTGGCGGCGGCCGACGCGCCCCGGCTGGCCTCCTGGGTCGCCAGCGGGCGGATCCAGGTGGTGCTGGCGCCGCGCGGCGCGGCCGCGCCGGCCGGGGCGCCCTCGGGGGCACCTTCGGGCACGGGCGCGCCGACGGCCTCCGCCGCGCCGTCCGGCTCCGCGACGCCCTCCGGGGCGGGTGGGGGCTGAGATGGCGGTGATCGCGGTGGTGGGCGGCCCGGGAGCTCCGGGCGCGACCACGACGGCCCTGGCGCTGCTGCTGGCCTGGCCGCTTCCGCCGGGGCGCCGGATCGTCCTGGTGGAGTGCGACCCGGACGGCGGAGCCGTGCTGGCCGGCGCCCTGGAGGGCCGGGTCGAGGCGGTCTACGGGCTGCGCAACCTGGCGGTCGCGGACCGGCGCGGCCTGCTCGCCCAGACGCTCTGGGAGCAGCTGATCGACCTCTCGCCCGAGGGTAACGCCGAACGGCTGCTGCTTCCCGGCCTGACCGATCCGACCCAGGCACCCGGGCTCGCCTACACCTGGGAGCCGCTGATGGAGGTGCTGCACGGGCTGGAACCGCAGGGCTACGACGTCATCCTGGACCTCGGGCGCTCCGGCGCCGCCGGGACCAGCGCCGTGCTGGCCCGCCGGGCGGACGTGGTCGCGGTGACCGTGCGGACCACCCTGCGCGGGCTGAGCGCGGCCCGGCCGCGGCTGTCCGCGCTCGCCGAGGACCTCACGGCGGCCGGCACCGGGGCCGACGCGCTCGGGCTGCTGCTGGTCACCGAGGGCCCCTACTCCGGCGCGGAGGTCTCGCGCGAGTACGGCCTTCCGGTGCTCGGACTGCTGCCGTACGCGGCCCGCACCGCGCGGGTGCTCTCGGACGGCGGGGACATCACCGACCGGCGGTTCATCCGCTCGGAGCTGATGCGGACCGCCCGGTCGGCGGCCGACGAAGTGCAGCGACTGGTGCGCCGCCGCAGGCAGCGGCTGGCGCCCTCGGTGGCGCCCGCCCAGGTCGGTCCGGCGCCCGTGCCGGACGGGGAGGGCGCGGCCGCCGGGTACCCGTCGGCGCCCCAGCCGTACGGGCCGGTGCCGCCGGCTCCGGTCATCACCACCGGTCCGGTGGCCCCGCTCGCCGGGCTGGCGCCGCAGCCGGCCGCGCCCGCGCCGTTCCCGGCGCACGTCCAGCCGCCGCAGCAGGGGCCGTCGCCGCGGTCCGACGCCCCGGGGGCCCACGGCGGGGCGGAGCAGTACGGCCAGCAGCAGTACGGCCAGCAGCAGTACGGGCAGCAGCAGTACGGCGGGGCGGAGCAGTACGGCGGGGCGGAGCAGTACGGGCAGCAGCCGTACGGGCAGGCCTCGTACGGGCCCCAGCCGCAGCCGCAGCCACAGCCACAGCCACAGCCGCAGCCGCAGCCGCAGTCGCAGCCTCAACCACCGCAGCCCCAGCCGCCGTTGGCCCAGGGGCCGCGGCACCCGTCCGCCGGTCCGGAGTCCCACGTCAGCTACGGGGAGGTGCTCCGTGCGCGGTAGCCCCCTGCACCAGCGTCCGGCGGCCGACCCGGCCGCCGCGCCGTACCCGGACGGGTACCAGGCCGGTGCGACCCCGACCGCCGTGCCCGCCCCGCTGCCCGCGCTGGACCTGCGCGGCGCCGGCACCCGGCCGGCCGTCGACCCGCAGGTGGCGCGCGAGCTGAAGCGCCAGGTGGCGGCCGAACTGCACCAGCAGATCGCCCGGTTGACCGCCACCTCCGGCGTCGAGCCGGACCGCGCCACCCGCCGCCAGCGCGGGCGGGCGCTGATCGAGGAGGCGGTCGCCCGCTGGTCCGACGCCTACGCGCAGACCCACGGCATCCCGCCGACCCGCGAGCAGGACCGCTCGCTCGCCGAGGCCGTCTTCGACCTGCTGTTCCGGGCCGGGCGGCTCCAGCCCTACCTGGACGACCCGGACATCGAGAACATCCTGATCAACGGCTGCGACGACGTCTGGGTCTCCCGGGTCCACCAACCCCTGCGCCAGGTACCGCCGGTGGCCGACAGCGACGCCGAGCTGATCGAACTGCTCCAGGACCTCGCCCGCCAGCACGGCGGCGGCGAGCGCAGCCTCTCCACCTCCAGCCCGACCCTCGCGCTCCGGCTGGAGGGCGGGATGCGCCTCCAGGCGCTCACCGAGGTGACCCCGCGCCCGTACGTGGCGATCCGCCGCCACCGGGTGGCCTCGGCGACGCTGTCCGAGATGGTCCAACTCGGCACCCTGGACACCACCCTGGCCGCCTTCCTGGCCGCGGCGATCCGGGCCCGGAAGAACGTGATGATCACCGGCACCCAGGGCGTCGGCAAGACCAGCCTGCTGCGCGCGATGGCCGCCGAGATCCCGCCGGACGAGCGGATCGGCACCCTGGAGTCGGAGTTCGAGCTCTGGCTGCACACCCTCGGCCACCTGCGCCAGGTCGTCCCGATGGAGGCCAGGGAGGGCAACGGTGAGCGCGTCGAGGGCCGGCTGGCGGGCGAGTTGAGCATCGGCGACCTCATCCCCGCCGCGCTGCGGATGACGCTCTCCCGGATCATCGTCGGCGAGGTCCGCTCCGGCGAGGTCGTCCCGATGCTGCGCGTCATGACCAACGGCGAGGGCGGCTCGATGTGCACCCTGCACGCCCGCGGCCCGCACATGGTGGTCGACCGCATCGCCGAACTCTGCCTGGAGTACGGCTCGCACATGACCGACACGCTCGCCTACCGGCTCACCGCCAACGCGGTGGACCTCATCGTGCACGTCGCGATGGTCGACGAGACGGCCGTCGGCGGCCGCCGCCACCGCTTCGTCTCGCACGTCCTGGAGGTGGCCGGCCTCGGCGAGAGCGGCCGGCCCGCGCTGAACACCGTGTTCGGCCCGCGCCCCGAGCTCGGTGAGCCCCGCGCCGTCCCGCACACCCCGCCGAACTGCCTGGACGACCTGCGCCGGGCCGGTTTCGACGCCGCGCTGCTCGGCTCCCGTTACGGGAGCTGGGGCCAGCCGCTGCAACTGCGGATCGGCGGTGGGGCGCGATGACCCTGCTCTTCGTCCTCTGCGGCCTGCTGGTCACGGCCGGCCTGGTGACCCTGGTGTTCTGGGCGCTCGGCAGCGAGGAGACCGGCGACCCGGACGAGGACGGCCGGAGCCCGCTGGCCTCCCGGGGCCACGTCCTCTGGTACGGCGCGCCCGGCACCGCCTCCGCCCGGACGGCGCGGCTGCGCCGGATCCAGCTGCCGGTCGCGCTCGTCGCCGCGCCGCTGGGCTGGCTCTTCACCGGCATCCCGCTCACCGCGCTGCTGGTGCCGCTGGCCGTGTTCGGCCTGCCCTGGCTCTTCGACACCACCCGCTCGGACACCCACCGCATCGAACGGCTGGAGGCGCTCTCCGAGTGGACCCAGCGCATCGCCGACGTGCTGCTGCTCGGCGTCGGCCTCAACCAGGCCATCGTCACCAGCCGCCGCACCGCGCCCGCCGCCCTGGAGCAGGAGGTCGGCGAGCTGGCCGCCCGGCTGCAGGCCCGCTGGCGGCCGGAGGAGGCGCTGCGCGCCTTCGCCGACAGCATCGCCGACGCCACCGCCGACAAGGTGCTCGCCGCCCTGCTGCTGCGCGCCGGGGACAGCGGCCCCGGCCTGGCCCGGGCGCTCTCGGACATGGCCGAGTCGGTCCGCGAGGAGGTCCGTCAGCGCCGCACGATCGAGGCCGACCGGGCCAAGCACCGCACCACCATCCGCTGGCTGGTCGGGATCATCGTGCTGGTCGTCGTGATCGGCTCGTTCAACACCGACTACACCCGGCCCTACAGCACCGCGCTGGGCCAGATCGTGCTCGCGGTGGTCGCCGCGCTCTTCGTGGCGATCATCGCCTGGATGCGCGCGCTCGCCGCGCACCCGCCGGTGCCGCGTCTGCTGGAGCCCGAACGGCGCGGCCGCGGCGGGGGCCGGCGGCGCGCCGCCGAGGCGCCGGCCGAGGGCGAGCCGCAGGAGACCGGCGACGACCGGCGACTCCTCGGGGAGGTCCGATGATCTCCCCCTGGTCCGTGCTGGCCGGCGCGGTCGCGGCCGGCGGCGTCGCCCTGCTGATCTCCGAACTCCGGCCCGCGCCGCCCGACCTGAGCCAGGCCCTGGACCGGCTGCACCGCACGCCCGTCGACCGGGCGCCGGACCCGGACGAGCGGCCGCGCTGGTTCGACCGGATCGGCGAGCGCTCGATCGGGCTGCGCGGGGTGCGCGTCCCGCAGCGCGAGCTGTCGCTGATCGGCCGGGCCCCGGCCCGGTTCATGGCGCACAAGCTGCTGTTCGCCGTGATCGGCCTCGTGCTGCCGGCCTACCTGTCGGCGATGGCGGTGCTGCTGGACATGGGCCTGCCGTTCGCGCTGCCGCTGCTGGTCGGGCCGTTGCTCGGCGGGCTGCTCTGGTTCGTCCCGGACGCCATCGTGCGCGGCGAGGCCAAGGAGGCGCGGACGGAGTACCTGCACGGCATCGCCGCCTACCTGGAGCTGGTCGCGCTGGAGCGGGCCGCCGACCTCGGGCCCGCCGAGGCGCTGCGCCGGGCCGCCGCGGTCGGCCGCGGCCCCGTCTTCCGCCGGATCCGGGACGCCCTGGACCGCGCCGCGACCGACCGGCTGCCGCCCTGGGCGGGGCTGGACGCGCTCGCCGCCGAACTCGGGCTGACGCCGTTGCAGGACGTCGCCGACATCATGCGGCTCTCCGGTACCGACGGCGCCGCCGTGTACGACACCCTGCGTGCCCGGGCCAAGGGCCTGCGGGGCGAGTTGCTCGCCGAGGACCTCGCGCGGGCCAACGCCGACAGCGAACGGATGGTCGCGCCCGGGGCGGCGCTGACCCTGCTGATGACCGCCCTGATCGTCTTCCCCGCGCTCCACCAGATGCTCGCCTGACACCGTCCTGGTGCCGGTGAGCGCCTGTCACCACACCCAACCCCGGGAGTCCTCCGATGTCCGACCAGCTCAAATCCCTGGCAGGCCGACTGATCCGGCCCACCCTGCTGCCCGTGCAGTTCGCCCTGCTGCTCTTCCAGTTCCGCGTCGGCCGGCTGAAGGCCGCCCGGGCGCGCGGCGACCGCGGCGCGATCAGCATCGAACTCGCGCTCGCCATCATCGCGCTGGTGTTCGTCGCCGGAGCGGTCGCGGTAGCGCTGTACGCGTTGAAGGACAAGGTCGTGAAGAAGGTCGAGCAGGACCCGAACCTGCCCGGCGGGGGCGGTGCGGCCACCCCGTGAGGCACCGACCCCGTCGCCGTCGCGACCGCGGAGCGATAAGCCTGAGCCTGGCCATCGTCTTCCCGGTCGTCCTGCTGCTCGTGCTGCTCGTCGTCCAGGGCTCGATCTGGTGGTACAACCGCCAACTCGCGCTCACCGCCGCCCGGGAGGGCGTGGACGCCGGCCGCGTACAGGGGAACCGGAGCGACGAGGTGAAGGACGCCGCGGCCAGGCGGCAGGCCGAGGACTTCCTGCGACGGCAGGACGGCCCCGGCTACCGGGTGCGGACCGACGGGAGTACGCCGGCGCTGATCCGGGTCACGGTGGAGCTCACGCCGCCGGTCCTGATCCCCGGCATCACGCCGCCGACCATCACGCAGCACGCCGAGGCGCCGCGCGAGCGCTTCGTCCCGCCGGTGGCCGCGCCGTGAGGCGGGTCCCGCGCCCGGCCCGACCCCGGTGGCCCGCCCGTTGGGGGCGCGGGCTCGTGAGCCTGCGCCCGGCCCGGTCGGCGCGCGGGCGGGACCGCGGCGGGGTGGCGATCGAGGCCGCGATCGTCGCCCCCGGCGTCGTCGCGCTGGTGCTGGTGGCCATCGCCGCCGGGCGGGTGCAGACGGCGGCCGGCACGGTGGAGGCGGCCGCCCGCTCGGCGGCCCGGACGGCCTCGCTGGCGCGCAGCGTGGACGGGATGGACGAACTGGTCCGGAAGACCGCCGCCGAGACCCTGCGGCAGCAGGGCGTCAGCTGCCGGGACAGCGACACCGCGGTCAAGCACGGCGAGCTGACCAGCCACGGGGTGACGCTGGCGACGGTCGAGGTGACGGTCCGGTGCGACGTGGGTCTGAGCGACCTCCTGGCCGGGCCGGGCATGCCCGGGACGAAACGGCTGGTGGGCCGGTTCG
The DNA here is from genome assembly GCF_042737525.1 of Kitasatospora sp. NPDC059973. Classification (NCBI taxonomy): domain Bacteria; kingdom Bacillati; phylum Actinomycetota; class Actinomycetes; order Kitasatosporales; family Streptomycetaceae; genus Kitasatospora; species Kitasatospora sp. NPDC059973. The sequence goes on from NZ_JBHWUI010000034.1 coordinate 20,653, forward strand.
TCTCGGTGGTCGACCACTACCGGGCCGGGTGAGCCGGCCGATGGCGGTGGGGCGGACGGCCGGTGCCGACGAGGGCTCCGGGCGGGGATTGGGGACGGCCCGCGCGGGGGAGACGCAAGCGGAGAGCTCCCGGGGGACGGCAGGACGAGGCGGAGCGGTCCCGGGTGGGACCGCCAGGGAGACGAAGGTGCGGGAGGGGGCGTGACGGTGCGCAGACCCGGGGGGGAACGGTGGGGCGGCCAGGCCGTCCGACGGCGGACCGGGGGCCGGCGCGGCCGGGACCGGTCGGACCGCGGCGCGATCGCGATCTTCGTGGCGATCTGTGCGGCGTTCCTGGTCCTGGTCATCGCGCTCGTCGTGGACGCCGGCGGCCGGCTGCGCGTCGCCGAGCGCACCGACGGCTACGCCCAGGAGGCCGCCCGGGTGGGCGGCCAGCAGCTCGACGAGGCCGCCGTGCTCCGGGGCGAGGGGTACAAGGTCAAGCAGGACTACGTCAAGGACGCCGCCAACAGCTACCTCGCCCTGTACCACCTCGCCGTCCACGACGTGGCGTTCTCGGACGACGGTTCGTCCGTGACCGTCACGGTGCAGGCCGACTACAGGCCGGCCCTGTTGGGCGAGCTCGGCAAACAGAAGGTCACGGGCAAGGGCAGTGCCACCCTCGTCCACGGAGTCGAGAAAGCGGAGACCGACTGATGGTCGCGCCACGTGCCAAGGACCAAGCCCGCGCCGGACGCCCGGCCCGGGGCGTGCCCGCCGCGGCGGGAGCCCGCCACCGGCCGGCACCGCTGCCGCCGCGCCGAGGGCGGGGCGGCGCGCTGCTCGGCGCCCTCGCCGCGCTGGTCACCCTGCTCGTCCTGCTGGTCGGCGTACCCGCGCTGCTGGTGTACGGCACCGGGGCGGTCGCCGCGATGGGCGAGGTGGCGCCGGACGGCGTCGGGCAACTGCTGACCAGTCCCGACGACGGGCGGCTCTTCCTCTGGCTGCTCGTCGTGGTCGGCTGGCTGGGCTGGGCCTGCTTCGCGCTCTCCGTCCTGCTGGAGGTCCCGGCCCAGCTGCGCGGGCGGATCGCCCGGCGGATCCCGGCCTTCGGCTGGAGCCAGCGGATGGCGGCCGGCCTGGTCGGCTCGGTGATCGCGCTGCTGCCGGTGGCCGGTTCGGCCTTCGCCGCGGTGCCCGACCGGGCGCCGGCCGTCGCGCAGATCCAGCCGGCGGCCGGTGTGCAGCGGTCCGCGCTGCCCGCGGCCCAGGCCGCGCCCGCGCTCGCCCCCGCCGCCGACCAGCAGCCCACCTACACCGTCCGGGACAGCCGGCCGGCCGACAGCCTCTGGTCCATCGCCGAGCGCCAACTGGGCTCGGGGGAGCGGTGGGTGGAGATCGCCAAGCTCAACGACGGTCGGACGATGGGGGATTCGGGTCTGCGCTTCGACGCCGAGCGACCCATCCAGCCCGGCTGGGAGCTGCTGATGCCCGGCGACGCCAAGGCCGACGAGGCCAAGGCGCCCGCCCCGGCGCCCGCGCCCGTGCCGTCGGCGCCGAGCGCGCCGCAGACGGGCACGGACGGGAGCGCCGGGAGCGGCCGCGGCACCGTCACGGTGGCGGCCGGTGACAGCCTGTCGGCCATCGCCGAGCGGGAGTTGGGGGACGCCGAGGCCTGGCCGAAGCTGTTCGAGGCCAACCAGGGCGCCCAGGCGCCGGACGGTGAACGGCTGACCGATCCGGACGTGGTGGTGCCGGGGATGGTGCTGACGCTGCCCGGTGCGCCGGCCCCGGCTCCCGCGCCCGTACCGGCGCCGACCCCGGCTCCCGCCCCGGCCGACCAGGCGCCCGCCCCGGCCGACCAGGCGCCCGCCTCGCAGGCTCCGGCCCCACAGGCCCCGGCCCCGTCGGCGCCCTCCACCCCGGCGCCGGCGCCCGCCGACGCCCAGGCCCCGGCCGCGCACGCCGAACAGGCCCAGGGCGACGACTACACCGTCGCCCTCACCGCCTCCACCGTCGGCGTGCTGCTGGCCGCGATGATGGTCGGCACCGTCGCCCACAAGCGCGGCACGCAGCTGCGCGCCCGCCGGCCGCGCCACCGCATCGCGCTCCCGGCCGCCCCCGCCGCCGCGTTCGAGGCCGAACTGAGGGTCCGCCAGGACGACCGCGGCCTGGACCTGCTCGACCGCGCCCTGCGCACCATGGCGCGCAACACCGTGCGCGGCGGCAAGCGCCTGCCCGCCATCGTCGCGGCCCGGATCACCCCCGGCCACACGGTCGAACTGCACCTCTCCGGGCCGGCCGCCCCGATCGCGCCGTTCCGGGCCGCGCACGCCCCCAACGTCTGGTGGTGCGCGGACGACTCCGGCGAACTCCTCTCGCCCTCCCAGGCGCGCAAGACCGCCTCGCCCTACCCGGCCCTGGTCACCCTCGGCGGCGCACCGGACGGCTCGGTCGTCCTCGCCGACCTGGAGACCGTCCGGCTGCTCCACCTCTCCGGCCACCCGGACGACGCCCGGGACGTGCTGCGCACCCTGGCCATCGAGCTGGCCCACAGCCCGCTCGCCGACCGTCTCCACCTGCACCTGGTCGACCTCGCCGAGGAGTTGCCGATCAGCGGGCCGGCCGCCGAGCGGATCCACCGGCACGCCACGCTGGAGGCGGCGCTCGGCGCGCTCGGCCCGCGCACCGCCAAGGCCCGCGCCACGCTGGTCGCCGCCGAGGCCGCCAGCCCGCGGGACGCCCGCAGCCGCGGCCTGGCCGACGAGTCGTGGGTGCCGGAGATCGTGCTCTGCGCCCAGCAGCCCGGCGGCGACGTCCCGGCCGAGCTCGGCCGCCTGCTCGACGCCCGGCCGCGGACCTGCGTCGCCGTGGTCACCCGCGCGCCCGAGCGCGGCACCGGCCCGGTCGCCCGCTGGACGCTGCCCGCCACCGGCCAGGCCACCATTCCCGGCCTGCACGTCACGGTGGAACTCCAGCGCCTCAGCGACGGGCAGTACGAGCAGGTCTCCGAGCTGCTCCGGGCCGCCGACGACACCACCCAGCACCCCGCCCCCGCCTGGACGCTCGACGGCCCCGGCATCGACCTCGAACCGGCCGAACTCCCGGCGCCCGTGCCGGTACTGGCGGCGGTCGGGGCCTCGGCACCGTTCGGTGACGGTGTCCTCGGCGGGTCGCTCGGCGGCGGCTTCGACAGCGCTTCCGCCGCCCGGTCCGACGGCACCGAAGCGGCCGGTCCGCGGCTGCTCGCCCGGGTGATCGGCACCGGTGCCAGCCCGTTCGCCGGCACCGACCCGGCCGCGCCCGCCGCCGGTGGACCGGGGTCCCGCTTCCTCGTCAACGGCCTCGGCCGGCAGGCGAGCAGCCCGGCCGGGTTGTCGGCGGCGCCGCCCGCGCTGCCGCCCACCCCGGCGGTCGCCGAGGAGGGCGAGGCCCCCGAGGGGGACGCCGACGACACCACCCAGAACCTCCGGCTGCCGGCCGCGGCCGAGCCCCGGGCCGTCGAGGCGGTCGTCCCGGTCCAGCCGGTGCCGCCGGCGGCTCCCGGGCCGGAGCCGGCCGCGGAGCCCGCGCCGGTGCCGGAGCCGGTCCCGACGCACGAACCCGCGCCGGCGCCCAGCGGCGGCGCCCCCAGGGTCCCGGGCCGCCCGGAGCCGACCCCGGAGCGCGCTGCGGAGCCGGCCCCGGAGCCCGACGTCGAGCCGGAGCCCGCCCCGGTGGCGCGCACCACCCCGGTGCGCAGCGACAGCGACGACCTGCTCGCCATCCTCCGCTCCCCGGAGGCGCACGCCGTCCGCACCGCCCCGCGGATCCGGCTGCTCGGCCCGGTGGACGTGGCCGGCGCCGCCGGCACGGTCGAGCCCGCGAACCTGCCCCGGCTCACCGAGCTCGCCGCCTACCTGGCGCTGCGCTCCGGCGCCGACCACGCCGCGCTCGACCACGACCTCCACCCGGGCGCGGCCCACCTGGACACCCACCCCACCGTCGCCGACGCGAAGAGCCCGCTGCCCGGCAAACTCGCCGATCTGGCGGCCTGGTTCGGCTCCTCGACGGAGGGCCGGGCCTTCCTGCCCACCGACACCACCGACGGCTACGCCTTCGCCCCGACCGTCACCTGTGACTGGGACGAGTTCCGCGGCCTGTACCGGCGCGGCATGCGCAGCACCAGTGCCACCGCGGACGCGGCGCTCGCCCACGCGCTCGCCCTGGTCCGGGGGGCGCCGTTCGCGGAGGCCCCGCCCGCCGCCTACGGCTGGGCCGAGGCCGAGCGGCAGGACATGATCGCGGCGATCGTCGACACCGCCCACGAACTCGCCGCCCGCCGCCTCCAGTACGGCGACCACCGCAGTGCCGAGGCCGCCGTCTTCCGCGGCCTCGCCGTCGCCCCGGACGTCGAACTCCTGCACCGCGACCTCTTCTACGCCTACGCCTCCGCCGGCGCCCGGGACCAGCTCCTGCGCGCCGTCAACCGGCTGGACGCACTGAGCCGGCGCACCGGCCGGGACCTCGACGCCGACACCGTCGCCCTGCTGCGGGACCTGCTCTCGGGGGCCTGAGGCCGCCGGTGCCCCGGGCGGCACGGAACAGCCGTGCCGCCCGGGGCGGCAGTACCGCCGGGGCTCCCGGTCCCGTGATCCCGTGACGGCCGGTGCCGGTGCCGGTGCCGGTGACGGGCGCTGGCCGGTGCGCCTGCCGGTGTCGGTGGCGGGCGGTACGGTCCTGTCATGGCAGCCAGAATCGACCTGACCCTCGATTGCGCGGACGCTCAGCTCCTCGCCGCCTTCTGGAAGACGGCGCTGGGCTACGTCGACGAGCCGCCGCCCGCTCCCTTCGCGACCAGGGCGGAGTGGCTCGCGCAGTTCGACCTGCCGGAGGACGAGTCCGAGGACGACGGGGCCTGGCTCTGCGACCCCGACGGGGTCGGCCCCCGGCTCACGCTGCTCAAGGTCCCCGAGCCCAAGACCGCGAAGAACCGGCTCCACGTCGACGTCCGGGTCCCGGGGCACGGCAGCCCCGAGGAGCGGTGGGCCCGGATCCGGGCGGAGGCCGGGCGGCTGGTGCGGGCGGGCGGGAGCGTCCTCGCGGAGTTCGACGGGCACCACGTGGTGATGGCCGACCCGGAGGGCAACGAGTTCTGCGTCGCCGCGGGCCCGGCCTGAGGCCCGCGGCTTCGCCGGGGCGGACGCCCCGTCACCGGGGCGGCCCGTTGCACGATGGGGTCGGATCACGGGGTCGGAAGGGCAGGCCCGCCGACCGGCGGCGGTCCGCGTCAGGGGCGGCGGCCCTGCGGTCACCGGCCGTCAGAAGCCCCGGGGCGCAGGGCCGCCCGCGCGGCGGGCGGAGCGCCGACCGTGCCGTCCGCCCACGGCCGTTCGGGCGCGTACGTGCGTGCGGGCCCGCCCGGCGGACGCCCGGGCGCGGCGGCTGAGCAGCGGCGACGCGGCGGGCCCCGGCGGCGCGGCGGTGATCGCCCACCCGGCCTGGCTCGGGTGTGCCGGGATCTCGTAGGGTGGCGCTGACGGACGTGGTCGCAGGCGCCACGGGCAAGGGCAGCAGACGCCGCTCAGCGGCGGGGCGGGGCGGTGACCAGAGATGGCGGAGTCGACAGCTGTCCCAGGAGGCCCCGATCCCGGTGCGGACCAGGGCACCGGGGATGCCGTACCGCCGTGGCCGCCGCGCAATCCGTACGAGGAGCACCCGCCCGGTCCCGCGGCCCTCTACGAGCCGCCCGCGGCCGTCCCGGCCGCCGTGCAGACCGCCGTGCCGGTGTCCGTCCCGGCTCCGGCCCTGTACGAGCCGCCCGTCCCGGCCCCGGCCGCGCCGATGGCGCCGCCCACCGGCTGGACCATGACCGGGATGTCCGTCGTCGCCCCGCCGCCCGCCGCGGCGGCCACCGCCACCCCGCTGCCGTTCACCGTCCCGGGCGGCACCCCGGCGCACGGCACCACCCCCGCGCACGGCACGGCCCCCGCCCACGGCTTCGGCGCCGGACCGGGCGGTCTCGGGTCCGCGCCGCGCGGGCGGATCCTGGTGGTCGAGGGCGGCTACGGCAACGCCGGCCGCCGTACCTGGGGGCGCGGCGGACCCGCCCAGGCGCCCGTCCTCTCCGCGATGCTCGCCGCCGTCTCGCCCCAGGTTCTCCTCGCGGCCGACGCGGTGGACGCCGTCCACCTCCCCGGCGCCAGCGACCCGCACACCGTGCTCGCCCACCTGCGCGCCGCCGCCCGGCACCCCGGTCCGCTGCTCGTGCACCTCGGCGGCCACCTGCTCGCCGACAAGCGCGGCGGCCAACTCCACCTCACCCTGCGGGACTCGAAGTCGGGGAGCATCCGCCAGGACGGCATCGCCTGGCAGTCCGTCGCCGCCGAGCTGCGTCACCGGCCCGCCGACTGGCAGACACTCGTGATCGCCGACCTGAGCGCCGATCAGAACGCCTGGCCCTACCTCCAGGGCACCGTCTCGCCGCTCGCCGACGGCCTTCCGCTCTGGGCGGTGGTCAGCCCGGACCCGGAGCAGATCGGCACCTTCACCCGCGCGCTGATCGAGGCCCTGCACGGCGGACGTCCGGGCGCGGAGGCCGTCCTCGCGCCCGAACAGCTGCGCCAGCAGGTGTACTCGGTGCTGCGCCCGGACGTCGTCATCCTCGCCACCCACGCGCCGAACCGGCCGTTCTTCCGCAACACCGCCCGGCGGACGGACGGCGTGCTGCCGGAGGCCGTCCCGTACGAGGGCCCGCGCCCCGCCGCGCTGCTGCCCCGTCCGCCGGTCCAGCGCGACGCCGCCCCGGCCGCCCGGCCCGCCGTGACCCTCGACAAGGCCGCCGCACCGGTCTTCCCGGCACCCGGCTCGGCACCCGCGCCCGTGCCGCTGAGACCTGCCGCGGTGGCGCCGTCCGACGGACCGGTGAACCTGCTGAAGCCCGGCGTGCCGCCGACACCCCCGCCCCCGGCGCGGCCGGTCGACCTGCTGAAGGCCTACGCCTGGCGCCCCCCGGTGACGTCGGGCGTGACCCTGGGCAAGGCGCCGTCCACGGACGCGCGCCCGGCGGACGAGGCGGCCGCGCAGGCGGCACCGGTTGACGCTACACCCGCCGACGCTGCACCCGCCGACGCGGTGCCCGCGGACCGCGGGCCGGCCGAGGTGCCGCCGGCGGACGGGCCCGCGGCGGCGCAGCCGAAGGACGCCGCTCCCGAGCCGGAGCCCGCTCCCGAGCCGGAGGCCGCCGCTGCGCCCGAGCCCGAACCGGCTCCCGAGCCCGGGGGCCCCCCCCCCCCCCCCCCCCCCCCCCCCCCCCCCCCCCCCCCCCCCCCCCCCCCCCCCCCCCCCCCCCCCCCCCCCCCGCCCCCCCCACG